>CANOLA010000004.1 GCA_947566705.1 uncultured Lachnospiraceae bacterium
TCCGATTGGTCAGCTTTGTCTGCAGGGTCTTCACCTGACCGTATGGATATGCCGTTTCTGGTGTATCGTTTGACTCATAATTATCCGGTACTGTAGAATACGGCTGAATCCCAGCCTCTGAAAACGCTTCTTTCTGCTGCACATCCATCTCTGTTAAGTCCATTAATTCAAGCTGCTCAAGCTGTGTTTCTTTCCAGCTTTTTTCCCCGGACTGGCTGATTGCTGCCTCTGGTACTTCCTCTGCCAGTATTGGTGCTTGTGCCAGCATTGTAAAAACCAATGCAAGGCTTACTATTTTTCTAATTTTCATTTTCTTTCACCTTTGTATGATACCGCCTTAAGCAGCAGAACCATACATCCTTTCGTATTTTTAATTTTTGTTGTTTTACGGCATTTTCATACCACTCCGGCTTCATCCTGTAAAGGATAAGCCCTGTCTCTGTAACATGTAGATTACATTCTATCTACCGATAGTCCCCGGAAACATGCCACGGCAGAACCAGTCCCCTCCGCTGGAAGGCTTTGTCCTGCTGTATATCCTTTACCCATGTTCCACCTTCCTTCAGAAATCCCATGCCGTATGCCACTATGTTTATGCCTCCGGCACCTGAATCTCATCCACTTTCAGAATGATTACGTTTTCTCCCAAGACAGCCAGTGCCATTATCACTGCTGCCAGTTTCTTCAATACCATCTGCAATTGAAATCTTTACTGTCAGTCCCCAATCTGTTAGTTACTCTTTGTAATTGAACCGGACACACATTCCCTTTCGCCACCAGACGTACCAACTGTTCCATTGAATGAAAGCGTGTACTTATGTCCACTTTTAACCGGAATTTCTTTTGTGTCTGTGCAACGAACCGATCCCGATGAAATTCCCCATGACGCCACAGTCTTATGGTCTGTTTCATCATATAGCGAAGCAGCTCCGAAAATCCCACTCTGCCCACTTCTACAACTTACTATAATGCGGCACTTTGCCACATTTGACTGAAAAGTCAACATCAACTGTGTTTGAGCTGTCTGCTCTGTATATGGAATGATTTCCGCAGCATACACTGGTATCGTATTTCCCAGTGCCACCATAACCACAAATCCCAATGCAAGCAGTCCGTTTTTCCATTTTCTCATGGTAGGTTTACCTCCTTTCTTTCGTTATATGCAATTCTCTATTTAGAGCATTACATTATATAAACGTTTGAAGATATAAAATCCCTACCATATTCTGGAAAAAAATTATTTTTTTATCTGTACCCCCTCATATACTTTCATAAGCTCCTCATAATCCAGATCCGCAGTAATACAAAATGCAATTTCTCCATTTTCTGATTTCCATAGCAAAGAACTCATGTAGTCCGGATTTGTAGACTCTAAATACTCTACCTTGATATCCTCATCTGACAATGTAATCCTGTGGTAAATCACATATTCATCATTAACTCCAAACGCAGTACCGCCACTTGGTCCATAACCAAAATCCAGTGTTTTCATATCATTGTAATACAATGCATCGCCCCCATAATCAGGACCGGCGTATTCTCCTTCCACCCATTCAAACCCCTCCGGAACATATGTCAAAACATACTCCGGAATCGAAACAGGTTCATTGTTCGTTGGTCCCAAAACAAAAATTGCTGCCTTCTCCTTCCATTGGACAATCACATCCCTTGCCTTCGCCCCAACCTGCGGATTCACAATCAGGCATACAGCCGCTGCAATAGCTGCAGCTACAGCTATGCCGTGTTTCAGTCTTATGCGCACTTCTTTCTTTTTCTGATGGTTCAGAAGCTTCTCCATTCTGGCATAAAAAGTATCCGAAAGCTGGTATTTTTCCTGCAATTCTTCTTTGTCCGGCAGATTTTCCAGTTCTGCCTCATGAAGCTGCCGTACCCATTCCTTCATCTGCACTTCGTCATTTTTCCTCTTCATCCATCATGATTCCTTTCAGTTTTTTCTGCCCGCGGTAAAGACGCATCTCTGCTGTTTTTGGACTGATGTCCAGAAGCTTTGCTATCTCCCGGACTTTCATCCCGTAAAAAAATTTCAGTTCCAGCACTTCCCTGTAAATTTCCGGAAGCCGTGCAAGCGCACGATGCACGGTATTCTGTTCTTCGTGCTGCAGGATGGAATCTTCCGGCTGATTCTCCCGGTGTTTATCATAAACCACAAGATTTTCCACCTGCTCATCCGACAGGAATTTTTGCCGACGCAGAATATCAACCGCTTTTGCCTTCACTATAGTAACGCATAAGGCGGTCATTTCCCTACCGGTTAAATGAAAATATTTTGAAAAATTTTCCGCAAGCTTGCAGAAAGCCTCCTGTACAGCATCTTCTGCATCCGTTTCACTGTGAAGTATTCCAAGCGCAATATGGTACATGACCATATGGTTTTCCCAAAAGATTTTTTCGAAACGGCATCTGTCATCCTCTGTATCCAGCATGCTTAAACATATCATCTTGCATATACTTCCTCTTCTCTTTATGTGAAAAAGGCGTAAAGCCTTAATATTTTCATAGGACTTTACACCTTTCGTCTGCTCCATCAATATTATTCTTTTATTACGTCAAGTTCCGTAAGATTAATGCCGGATGCGGTAAGTATTACTTTTAATTCTATATAGCGTCCCTTCATTTCTTTATATGCTGCCGACTCTTTATCCTGTGTTAAAACCATGTACTTTTGTAACCTTGCAAATTCCTCAATATTCTTTTGCAACATTTCTTTTTCAGTCATACAACCACCTGCTTTCACTAATCAACTTTGCTGATCGTTACAACATAATCATAACAGATTATTTCCGAAGTGTAAAGTTCTCCGGTTTAAACAATAGTCCCCGTTTTTCTATCTCCCGGTTGATAAACCCTCCGACAAACAGCACATACATACAGCCATACAGCCAGACCATAATCAGGGCAATGGTTGTCATTGTTCCATAGAAGGAGGAATACCGTGTGTATTTATTCACATAGATGGAGAAAAAATATGAAAATATCATCCAGCCGGCGGCCGCAACCACTGCCCCCGGAATCTGGTATTTAATTGGCTGCCTTTTATCCGGAAGCACCACATAAAGAATCAGGAAAAAAACAAACAGTACCGGAATACAGATAAGAATCCTAAAATGCAGCAGATTCTCAAAAACCGGAAATCTCCCCAGAAAGTGAGTATAAATATAATTTCCAAACACCATTATACCCAGTAACAGAAGAAGCATCAGTGCAAAAACAACACTGTAGAGCATGGAGTAAAGATAGCGTTTCACAATGCCGCGTGTTTCTTTGACATGGTACATGGAGTTTAATCCCTGCGACAGAGCCACAAACGCCTTTGAACTTAAATAGACTGCCGTAATGATGGTAAAAGACAGACGTCCCCCGCTGCTGCCCTCATAAATGTCTTTTGCGAAACCGGATAACAGTCCCCAGAAGGATTCCGGAACAATTGTCATAATCCAGGAAAAAAACTGCTGCTGTGTCAGCGGAGTTAAATCCAGCAGTGCAAAGAAAAACATCATAAACGGAAAAAAGGACAGCATCAGGAAAAATGCAGCCTGGCCTGAATATGCCTGCAGTCCCGCTTTTCCAAAATCACTGGATATTTCCTTAATGTCCGTTTTATTCAGATTCGTTATGTTATTTTCCCTCATTTTAAATGCTCCATTTTACTTAGAATTTCATCTATAACCGCAGAAGCCACATCCGCCTTGCTCATAACCGGGAGCTCCCTACAGTCTTCTTTTGTAATAAATGTTACCACATTGGTATCTGTTCCAAATCCTGCCCCCTCTGTTTTCAGATTATTCGCAACAATCATGTCTGCATTCTTTTTTATTAGTTTTTCCCTGGAATTTTCCAGCATATGTTCTGTTTCCATGGAAAAACCGCAGAGGAACTGCAGCGGCTTTTTATGTGCTCCAAGCCATGCAAGGATATCCGTAGTCCGTTCCAATTCTATAGAAGAGCTGCCTTCCTGTTTTTTTATTTTTTCATCCGCCGGATGAGCCGGGGTATAATCCGCCACTGCAGCCGCCTTGATGATGATATTTTGCGCTTCATAATTGTCTTTTACGGCCTTTTCCATGTCGGCAGCAGACACAACCGGAATGACTTTTACAAAAGGCGGCGGGGTAAGTGCCACCGAACCTGTCACCAGTGTAACCTCTGCTCCCCGGCGCATACAGTTTTCAGCCAGCGCATACCCCATTTTTCCGGTGGAATGGTTTGTGATAAAACGTACCGGGTCAATTCGCTCTCTGGTCGGGCCTGCTGTCACAAGGACTTTTTTTTCTGATAAATCCTTTTCGCAGGAAATTTCCCGTAAGATGTACTGTAAAAGCACTTCCGGTTCCGGCATTTTTCCGGCCCCGGTATCCCCGCACGCAAGATAACCGCTTGCTGCTTCAATAACCTTAAATCCATAGCCTTCCAGCTTTTTTATATTGTCCTGCACAATCGGGTTTTCATACATATTTGTATTCATGGCAGGGGACAGTAATTTGGGACACCTGCAGGCAAGCATGGTTGTTGTCAGCATATCGTCTGCAATTCCGTTTGCCAGCTTTCCGATAACATTGGCGGTTGCCGGTGCAACCAGAACGATATCCGCACGTTTTGCCAGCGCCACATGCTCCACACTGTGGTTAAAATTCCGGTCAAAGGTATCCACCAGGCATTTGTTTCCTGTAAGGGATTCAAAGGTGACCGGATTAATAAAATTGGTTGCATTTTCTGTCATAATGACAGTGACATCTGCATGAAGTTTTACCAGTGCGCTTGCCAGATATGCAGTTTTGTATGCGGCAATACTTCCGGTTACTCCGAGTACTACACATTTTCCTTTTAACATTTAATTTCTCCTGACTATTTTTCCATAAACCTCTTGAAATGCGTTACATAAGTACTATATAATAAAGGAAGAGCATATGCAAGAAGATGTATGGAGGAAATTACAGATGAGACTAATCACACGTTCCGATTTTGACGGACTTGCCTGCGGCGCCCTGTTAAAGGAAGCGGGCATTATTGACAACTGGAAATTTGCCCACCCGAAAGATTTGCAGGACGGACTTGTTGAAGTAAATGAAAACGACTGTCTTGCCAATGTCCCTTACGTGAAGGGCTGCGGACTCTGGTTCGACCATCATTCCAGCGAGCACGAACGCCTTCAGCTTGAAGGAAAATACAAAGGGGAAAGCCGCATTACTCCTTCCTGCGCCCGTATTATCTATGAATATTATGGCGGGCGGGAACGTTTTCCACAGTTTGATGATATGATGACGGCAGTTGACAAGGTGGATTCCGGAAACCTTACCATTGACGAGGTACAAAACCCAAAGGGATGGATTCTGGTCGGTTATCTGATGGACCCGAGAACCGGTCTTGGACGCTGGCGCAATTTCACTATTTCCAATTACCAGTTAATGGAAAAGCTGATTGACGCCTGCCGTACGATGACAACCGATGAAATTCTTGCCCTGCCGGATGTTCAGGAACGAATAGAAACATATTTTGAGCAGACGGAAAAATTTAAGGAAATGGTAACGGCACATACGGTTGTGGATGGAAAGCTGATTATTTCAGACTTACGTGGTGTTGACCCTATTTATTCGGGCAACCGTTTTATGATTTACAGTATGTATCCGGACCAGAATATTTCCGCATGGATTGTCAGCGGCCGCGGGGGGAAGGGCTGTTCTGCCGCAGTCGGCTACAGTATTTTAAATAAGACTGCAACCCTTGACGTTGGAAGCCTGATGCTTAAGTATAACGGCGGCGGGCATAAGAAAGTGGGCACCTGCCAGTTTACAGATGAAAATATGGAGACGGAGCTGCCGAAGATGTTAAAGGAACTTACAGAGATGGCAAACGCTTAATATATAACAAAACAGGAGGCCGGATTCCAGCCTCCTGTTTGTTTTTTCATGCTTCTGCTGTTTTCAGTCAGATTCAAGTAAACTTTTGTCCTTCTGAATTTCCTCCTTTGACATTTTCCGCAGATAAACCTTTACGGTAACGGTGTCGTCATCTGTTTTTTCCGCCACGCTGATCTGCTCATAGAATGTGTCATCGCCGCCGAATCCCTGCACCTGGACGGCAGTCCCGTCGATAAAATCCGCATCATAGAAAAAGAGTGTTCCGCTGCATTCTGAACCGTCATCCGCCTTTAGTCCATATTCCATTTCAAACGGACATTCCCCGTTTTTATCCCGTTTAACTTCGGTCGGTCCAAGCTTTAACTCGGCATCCTTTATTTTAGCTTTCCAGTCACCGTTTTTCACAAAGTCCACATATTCCTGCGATACCTGGTCTTTTCCGTCCACTAAATCGTAACGGGCTTCGCCTGCTGACCGGCCGTCTTCTGCCTCACGGGTTCTTTTGTCTTCCATGTCATCGCTGCCGCCGAATTTCTCAAACTGCTTTAAGTATTCCTCTGCTTTTGCCTTGTCAGCCTTTGATGCGTCAAGCTGTAAGTCAAAAAGTGCATTTACGCCCTTGTAGTTCTCATTCCGGGTAATCTCGCCTGTCTTTTCGTCATAATGATACATTTCATTATTGAACACAATATCATCCGTTACACAGACATACATCGGATGGTCTGCGAGATACTCCAGATTTCCTACACCGAAAAGCATGTACTGTACACCGTCAATCACCTCCCACGTAGCTCCGGAAGCATCATCTGCGTACAGTGGATTGACCTGATACGGAGCATAGCCTTTGATAAACGGCTCCACCGTAAATAAATCAGCATTCTCCTTATTAACAGGCGTACCGTCCTCTTTTTCCACCGATACCACCAGATAGGTACTGTCCGCATCACAGTCCGGGTTCCATTCAGTCTGCCCCAGTCCTTTTCCGCTTGTTACGCCAATCAGTGTTATCACATAACCGCCAACCGTCTGTGATTTGTTGATTTCAATGGCATCATCCTCCTCAAAGGCTTTTGCCAGTTTTCCATAACCCAGTTCTTCCGCCACTTTTCCTGCATTCAGATAATGCACTGCTGCCGTAACCGGAACTGCGGCCACCAGCACACATGCTGCTGTAACTGCTGCTACCTGCCATTTTTTTAATTTCATCTCATGATTCTCCTTCCACTTTTCAAGCACCTTCCGCTGCAGGGCAGCGTCCGGCTCTGTTTTTTGTGTAAGGGCACAGCGTAAGATTTCATCCAGTTCTTTGTCTGTTTTCATAATTCTTCCTCCTTAAGACGGGATTTTAATATTTCCCTCGCTTTATGAAGTCTGCTCTTTACTGTGCCTGCCGGAATATGCATGACGGCGGCAATTTCCTCGATGGGCAGTTCCCTGGAATAATATAAGTACACCGGTATCTGGTATTTGTCCGGAAGCTGTGCGGTAAGTTTTCGGACCGTCTGTATTGTTTCCTTACGGACAATCTCTTCCTCTAAAGACTGTCCGTCTGCCGGATAAATCTCCTCCAGCTGTTCATCCAGCGTGGTAACAGGACAGATGCGTCTCCTTCTTGCAATCCTGCGCCTTTTATTCTTCCACTGTCCTAATACAATCCCAAGCAGAAAACTTTTGGGATTGCCCAGTGTATCAATTTTTTTATATTTTTCCATGGCTGCCAGCATGGTATCCTGGTACAGTTCGTCTGCCTCGTCCCTGCTCCTTGCAAGCTGCAGACAGAACGAATATACATCAGAGCCCATAGTGTTCACCAGATTCTCAAATGCGTCGTATTCCATATTTCCTCCGTAGGTTGTGGACATTGTCCATTTCAAAAAGCTTTTTGTGTCCTACACCTATATGTTGTCACATGTGGAAGGGAGGTTCATTTTTTTGTTATACTTTACTCTTTCTGATTGCATTATGCAGTCCGGCAAATAATTCATCATAGTGCTGGCAGTCTTTCAGACTGATGACAGCCACATGAAGCGCTAAAGGGATTTTCTGGTCTTCAAAAGAAAAGGTCCGGTTATTCATCATTCGTATTTTCTCTGCAATCTGCTTCGCATATGCCTCTTTACTGCTGGCTGTTAAGACGCAGAATTCATCGCCTCCGATACGGAATACGATATCCTCCTCGCCAGATGCCGCCATCATGCGCCGCATCTGCTCCAGAATTGCCAGATCACCTGCTTTTCTTGAAATCTCATTGACTGATACCATGTTTTTGATATCACAAAGTACAAAATAGCAGTCTTTCCTCTCCTGAAATAAATCGTATAACTCACTGATATCCACATGTCTTCTCTGCATAATATAATTGTCTCCTTTCCTGGGAGGTACATTTAACCTCGGAAATAATTCTGTAAATTTCGCTGTACGAAATTCAGAAGGTTTACAGTTCCATACCTGTTCAAATGCACGTGCAAAGGACTCGTGTGTGCTGTATCCATACATAACCGCAATATCTAATATGGACATCTCCGACTGCTGTGATAACTGCTTTGCTGCCAACATCATTCTTCTTCGGACAATGTATTCATGTACGGAAATATCATGCACACTGCGAAATAGTTTTTCAAGGGTGGATTTTGAGCAGAAACAGAACTTTGCAGCATCCTCGGTTTTAATTTCATCACCCAGATGGGCTTCTATATATTCAAGCGCTGACATTAAAGTTTCTATATTCCGCATGATTTATCCGCCTTTCCGATATCGTAAATTTATTATAGCAGGGATTTTGGGGTGCGGTTTGATATTTTGAATACATTATATGATTCCAGTAAAAAACACTGCATGGTTTCTAATTCCATGCAGTGCATATACTTTCCTACTGTGGTGTTGATGTGATTTTATCCGCAGCATCCAGCATTTTAATATCAAAATCTCCCGGAAGGTAACCGAACTCCTTCAGTTTGCTTAAAAGTTCTTCCCTTCCTTCTTCCCTTCCACGTTCTATTCCTTCCTGAAATAATTCCTCTACTGCTTTACACATATTTCCACCTTCCTTTTCCGATTCCTGACTGAATTTGAAGCTTAATAAAACCGACAGCAGCTTCATGGTATCCGTATCCAGCTTCTGGTAAGCCGGATTACTGTGTACCAGTGCATACAGCTTACTTTTATCACCGGACGCCTGTACCGCAGCCAGCGCTGTTCCCAGTTCTGTCTGAAACATATGATTGTCACTGATTTCACAAATTTCATGCAGGCTTCTGGGAGCATCCCATTTTTCCGCACCCCAGTATAATACAATTGTAATTACCGGTTTCAGCCTGCATTCCGACGTTATCCCTGATAAAAATTCAGCGGAAGTTTTAAGTTTCTTTTCTGTATGATTCGCTTTCTTAAAATCTGCAATTTGTGAAGCGTAATTTAAGGCGTCATAAAGCATTCCCCTGACAGACATTACATAATTGATTTCCGTCTGGTTTTCTATGCCGATTACTGCCAGACACATTTCCCCGTTTTCTTTTATAACAGCATTCTTTAATACATCACGGTACTTTTGTATGGAAACAGATTCATATGATAATCCGGCGCATTCTCACAAAAATATTTAAGTGACGTCAGCGCCCGCTCACAAAGCTGCACCTCGTCAAAAACAATCAGTTATGTTCATATAAAAAACAACTGAAAAACGCAGAAATTTAACATTAAATCACATGAATAAAATCCTCAAACTGACAAAAAACGACACGAATATAGAAATTACAAGCATCATGCACCAGTGCGGAAAGCAGGATAACGGCAAAATTCCCAGCCGCAAAATACGAAACGGCTCCGGAACCACGCGGCTGGCACAGCAGAAAAAATAAAATACCATGACCGCCATCCCGCCCGTTGCAGACTGCAAGAAATACATAACCGTATACATCATGCTGGCAGCAATAATGCACTGCACCAGTACCGGCAGCAGGTTTCCATAGTATGTCCCGCAGTGGAAAAACATCCACAGTGCATACGGAAGAAAACACAGGAAAGAGAAACATAAATTTCCAAGCATCCATCTGCCTTTTATTTTTTTCACACAGCTGTAAGAAGCCTCTTTTAACTCCGGGCTTAAAACCATACGAAATCCCAGATACTGAAACCAGATTTCAAACAGCAGCAGGTATTTCTGCGCGGAATCAAACACCTGAACCATGCCTGCTTCATCCATATCCGTAAGAAGCTGCATATGGTACGGCAGCAGAAACAAATATAAAAATGTTATGGGAAAAAGATACTGGTGCATCTGTTTTTTGATATGCAGTTTCCACAGTTTTACCATATCAGTCATAAGTCTCCGGTACTACCTCCCTTACCTCTCCCGATTCCAGAATAATCACACTCTGGCACAGGTTTTTCAAATCTTCCGCCAGATGTGTCGATAATAATACGGTCCTTTCTCCTTCCATTTCTCTGACAACACGGTTAAAATTTTTCCGTTCTTCCATGTCCAGTCCCACCGTCGGTTCATCCAGAAGCAGCAATGCCGGATTTCCAAGCAGAGCCTGCGCAATTCCGGCTCTGCGTACCATGCCTCCGGAAAGCTTCCGGCATTTCATCTTTTCCTTTCCGCCCAAATTTACACATTCCAGAGCCCGCAGTATTTCACTTTCCATGCACGAAGCCGGAATTTTCTTTAAACACGCAAAATATTCCAGCTGTTCATACACTGTCAGTTCCGGAAAACAGCCAAATTTCTGCGGCAGATATCCCGTCTGTCCGCTTCCTTCCGGCATTACAATTTCTCCGCCGTCTGCATTCATAACTCCGGCAAGAATCCTTAGCAGCGTAGTCTTTCCTGCACCGTTTGCACCTGCCAGACCATAGACCGACGGTTTTAACTGCAGAGAAATTCCTTTTAATACTTCCTTTTTTCCAAGCTTCTTTTTGATTCGGTTGATTTCTATCATCACATTTTCCATACCGTGGGCTTTTCCTTTCTGCTATTTTTCAGTTTTATTCAATACCATCTCAAAAAATTCCCTGTCACATTCCCATTTTTGGGGATACAGCGCATACTGTACAGCTTCCTTTACCAGTCTTTCGCTGCCGCATGTTTTGGCAGCTTCCATAAACAGCTCCATATATTCCGGTTTTTCGTTTTGAAGCCGTATCTCTTCTGTCCATTGCCGGACAATATCCCCTGCACTGTCGTCAATATTACTGAACATCACCATCTGAATCAATGGCGACTGCTCCCTTCTTTTCTGGTTTTTGCCATCCTGCAGTATCAGATAATGCAGAAAATCATCCACCGAAATATAATCAGGAACTGCCAGAATATATGAATCAAATACCGCCAGATGATTATTTGTAACATTTCTTCCCAGATCCTTTGAGGCAAATACCAGCCTTTTATGTTCCAGCTCCGATACATCCACACCATATGCATTTTTCAGCTTTTCCAGTGATTGAAAATAATCCTCTTTTTGTTTCGCCAAAAATTCCTCCTCCCCGTATCCCGCATACAGCTGAAGCGGAAGAACATCTGCAGCCACTTCATCCTTAAGCTTTTTTATATTGCCTCCAAGAACCGTAATGCTGTCCTCCGTTCCTTCATATAAATTACCGCCTTTGTCGGAAAGATTTGTGATAACAGCCTGATTCGTCCGGATACTGATATTCGCTTTTTTAATTCTGTTATACGGCGAATAACCCCACATTTTCCCATACTCAGGATATTCCAGCACGACCTGCCGTTTTCCTGCCATGGGATACCATGGAAACCACCCGGGCAGCATAACTGCACATGAATTTGCATAATACTTGTTGTGATGCCCCTCATACTGGATGTGTATGGACAGCTTCGCAACGGCAGTATCTGCATGGATAAAAATAAAATCATTCTGCTGTTTAAACTGCACTGTCACACCTTTTGTATTCGCATACAGCTCCTTTACTGCATATCCATGATACAGTGTCATACAAAAATCCCGGCATTTCCGTGATGCTTCAAGCTCCAGATTTCCTTCCACAGCAAGCTCATTTTTTAACGCCATTCCAAGCTGGTAACTGGTAATGGAAAAAATGTCTGCATCCGGCTTTTTTAATGTATGGTCATTCACATGGACTTCGTAATCTGTAATGTCTTTGTTAATGCCGTCCCAACTGCTGTTTAGCCGGTAAACAGACGCCGGCTGGCAGGATAATACCAGAAATACTGCCGCAAAAATTCCTGCTGCCGCGCTGACCGGTTTTACGTTCCAGATACAGGAGGCCGCCAGAAAAAGCAAAAACAAAAGCCAGAAAACCAGTAAATAAATCCTTACGCGCTCCATCTGCAAATCGTTCTGGACATCCGGACTCCAGACACCGTTCTGGTAAAGAATCTGAAACGGCCAGCGTATTTTTTTCCACAAATAATCTATGGGAAACTGCGGCTTCTGCTCCCACACAATTTCTTCCGCAAAGGGACTAATCAAAAAAATAAACAGTATTTCCGGCGTAAGCATGCGCCCCGGATTTCCGCTGGCGGAAACCAGATATGTCAGAAACACACAGATTACCTGCGGTATAAACATATTGCAGAGATAACCTGCAAAAAACCATGAAATAAAATAGGAACTGGCGTCATTTTCCATGGAACACAAGATTAAAATTATGCACATTGCACTATTCCAGAAAAGCACCTGGACGAGCATAAAAAGAAGTGCATGATTTTCATACACCGCCTTTTTCCCGCCGCATTCAAAGGCTTCTTTTACATGATTTCTGTCTGCACTGGAAATAAAATAAAATGATAACGCTGCAAGAAAAGCGCAGCAGTAAAAGTTATACCGCGACAAGGTATGCAGCAGGGTAAATCCGGTCATTCCCAGCTTCCAGAAAAATACTGCAAACCCGCAGGGTATCAGAAAGAATAAAACAGACGATACTGTACAGATTTTGGATCTTATATAATATTTTACGGTTTTTGATATCATGGTCATGTCCTTTCACAAAATAACGAATTACTGTTTACAACCGACATGTTAGCACAGACATTTCATCTGTGCCGCCGCCTGTCAAAATTGGGATATCATTTTGTAAAAACTGACCTTTGAAATCTTTTTTCTGTTTACATATAAAGAATTAGTTTTACGCTAAACGTATTTTCATGCGGACATAATTCCATAAGTCCGTGATAGTTTTCTACTATTTTTTTCACATTGTTCAGCCCGATTCCGTGCGCTGATTTTTCTGTTTTGGTTGTGGAAAGACCTTTCTGCAGTCTTCCGCTGTAACTGTTTTCAATCTGAATCCACAGCACCTCTTTCTGATACCGGACTTTTACATCCAGACTTTTTTCCTCTGTTTTTTCTGCTGCTTCGATGGCATTTTCCAGTAAATTTCCCAGTATGACATTAATATCAAAGCTGTGCTCCAGTTCTTTAGGAATCCGGACTTTAACGTTTACCGTGTTTAATTTCTGTTTTGCCTGACCGAGCATATAATTTAATACGCTGTCGATTTCCATGTTCCCGGATGAAACAATTTCACCCGGATTTGCCATAAAATCCTGCATTTTATCAAGATACGCTTCCAGTTCTGCGTTGTTATTTTTTTCTGCCAACAGTTTCAGTTCGTTCATATGGTGCTTCATATCATGGCGCAGTGCCTTTATTTTTTCCTCGCCCTGCAGCAGAATCTCCATCTGGCCGGAATAGTTTTTTACTTCCTGCAAAAGCAGCTCGTTTTCATATTTCTGCGACAGCATCTCTGACAGAACCCGGTACAGACAGAACATGAAAAAAATAACCAGAAGGTATCCTGTGACCGCAGCCGCAAACCGTTTTTTTGTGCCTCCTCCTGCAAAAAACAGTAACAAAAACAGTCCCACACTGCACAGTGGGACGAAAACATAAAAAAGCTTCCGCAGGCTTTCGGTCTTCTGCCTGCTTATGATTTTCTCTGCCAGACATTTGGATAACAAAACCAGAAGACAGATAAACGCTGCACAAATCCATTTGAAATATCCTGTAAACAGCAGGCCGGAAACCAGATATCCGCCTGTCATAACCAGGGCATAAACGGCGGACACCGACAGTAATTTTCCCACGCTTTTCTTTCTCTCCAAAAAAAGCATTGTCATATCTCTCCTCCCCACCCTGACAAATTCGACAGGCTTTCTCGTACTTTTTTTCTGTGTGCCTTACTGACTGCCAGTTCTGTTTTGTCTGTCAGCTCCACTGCTTCATAGGTGTATTTGACGATATGCATTGTATTTACTGCGTAAGACTGGTGAATGGAAAGAAATTCATCCGGAAGGCTTTTCATCAGGTCTTTCAGCTTTCCATAAAATTCTTTCTCCCCATGGTCCGTATGTATAATGATTTTTCTGCCCTGACTGGAAAAATACAGAATTTCCCCCATAGGGACATAATGGTATTCCTTTCCATTCTGATACCGAAACCGTTTTGTACTTTTCCCAAGTATTTTTACTGCGGTTTCCATTGCTTCGTCAATCTGTGTCTGGGTAATCGGTTTCACCAGAAAATCCATCGGCTGGGTTTTAAAAAGCTGCTGTGCATAGGATGATTTCCCGGATATGTAAATAATCTGCATTTCACGGTCATTTAACTCGTTTCGGATAAAACTGCCCACTTCAATTCCAGTCAGCTCAAGCAGCTCAATATCCAGAAACAGGATGTCCGGATGACTGTAGTTTTGCAGATATCTGCACAGTTCTTCTCCCGTGTACCATACGGATATTTCTGCTTTGATTCCTTTTTCTCCTGCATACCGCAGTATCATGTTTTCTATGGAAGTACAAGTAGCATTTCCATCATCGCATATGCCTATGTTATACATTTCTGTACCTTTAAATCATCTGGTACGCATCATCCGGCGTATACCGCTCCTCCTTCGTCATCACCAGCCAGTCGGTCAGGTCAGACTCCGGGTAGGTACGCACATCCCCCTGGTGCAGTCCGCTGACGTAATACGGCTCCTGTGTCAGCTCTGCGGTAAGCTGCCCGTCCTTTGCCTCTTTTAACTCAAACCAGATATGTTCTTTACTGTTTTCATTCTCCTTATATTCATCATCCACTTCCAGCCCGATTTTGGTAAGAATAATAGTGTCGGGCCTGCCAAGCATTTCCTTCATATATGGCAGACGTTCCAGCGCAAGCGCTTTCATCCGCGCCGTTTCCTTGTTGGTAATCATGTAAAGAGGATTATCCTCCAGCACTTTATCAAATACCTTTACCGCGGAATACTTCTGGTTTTCCAGATTTTCCGGAGTGGTATAGCAGAAAATGCAGCAGGTGTTTCCATTATGCCCCTGTTTTCTGTCACGTCTGCCGCCTAAAAGCCTTGCCCCATAGCCGTCCACCGCTTCCTCCCAGTCTACAAGTGTTACAAACAGCGGAATATCATCCGTTACCCTTGCAAGGTAAAGCGGCTCTTTTAACTCCGGTGCGCCATCCTCAAGAATCCGGTTTGCCAGATTCTCCACGATGTTATACTGCGCCTGGTAGGTATCCTTTGTGGAATCCAGTATTTCCAGTTCCGGAAGATGGCAGCGGTTCAGGCCGTGCGTATGCAGCCAGACATTTCCCATACGGGAGGAAACTGCCTGCACAATGTAAATATAGCGCGGTGCAGGCGATACACTGGATTCTGCAGCCATACGCACCCATTTGCCGGATAACACCTTTTCTGCGCTGCAGTCCAGTACTGCAATGGCATCCGGCAGGACGGAGGCAATAATTTTAAGCTGTGCATGATAGGACGCCTGGGCATCCTCCGTGAACTCCATTTCAACCATCAGTCCCAGCTCGGCATTTGCCACACGCTCCATGTCCACATCGCGGAAAAAATGCTGCAGGCGGTACATGGAAGGAATCTCCACCGGATACGGGGAAAGCTCTGCTGTATACTCGCAGTCTTCAATCTTTACACGTATTTTTAGTCTGTTGGATGAAGAATCATTTTTCTCCAGACTGTCTTCAAGTAAATCCAGCATTCTGCTGCTTTTCAGATCAAAAATCAGTTTACGGAAATTAACAACCTCGTCCCTCGTCTCCGGAACTGCTAACATATAGGAGGTTTCATCAACGTTTGTTTCTCTTTTTGCTTTTTGAAATAATCTCATAGTAAATTCCTGTTCTCTTTTTGTTATATGTGTTCTCTGTCTACTACAATACTGTATTTCTGCAATTCTGGCAAGGTGTAAAATGCTGGCTGGTAAAAAAACACCTGAACCTTATGCAGATTCAGGTGTTTTTATTTCATTATTTGATTTTAAACTTAATTGTCGTTTTGTTTCCCGCCTTATCGGTCAACACCAGTTTGTGCATTCCTTTTTTCTTTATTATTTTTCCGCTCTTTACTGTTTTTCCATCCAGTTTTGCTGATTTGATTCCGCTTGTTTTATCGGAAAAAGTAATCTTCTTGCCGGATTTATAGGTTTTGCCATTTTTGATGTTTGACGTCGGTTTTGTTTTATCAATGGTAAATTTCAGGATCTGCTTTGTACCGCTGAACAGCTCCGCGGAAACCGTGTACTTACCATCCTCGCTGCATACAGTCACATTGTACGGATGCCTTTCATCAGAAAACGGAAAAGCTTTACCATTAATTTTTAAACTCATGGAACGGATAACTCCGTCTGCTGTATCAATCTTTACCGTCTGTCTCTTTTTGTAGTACTTTCCTTCTGATGCACCGGAAATGGTAAGGTTCGTTCCTTTTAACAGATTTTCGTCTGCTACAGCATAGACAATGTCCGGATCCTCCATCCCTGCTGAGTTTAATGCATCAGCAGTTATTGTATTTCCCTCAAAAGGTACATTTGACTTTACAACTGTAAACGGCAGTTCCATCTGCAGATTCATAAACGAAATCTGCTTCATTAAATTCTCCATTTCGCTCATATCAATGTCTTCTGATACGCTGCCAGTATCTGCATCGTTGATATTATAACCATAGCTGCTGGTATAGATAACCATACAGTTCTCGTCTATTCTGCCCAGCTGCTGTTCAAACTCCTCCTTTGTCAGCGTCTGGCTCGGCTGATGCTGCACGTAATAGGTTACCCCGTCCTTTTCTGCTTTTTCCATGCCACTCTGACGGACATACTCTTCAAAATCCTCATCACTGTCTATCTCCATGATTTCTTTCAGTTCGTCCTTCGTGTAATACATGACACCATCGACCGTTGACGTGAGATCCTTGTTAATCATGTACTTTGCGTCCATTCCGCATCCGCCAAACAGACTTCCTGCCAGCATCAGAACCGACAGGATAACTGCAGCTTTCTTTTTCATTTTTTTCATTGTTTCCTCCTTTTGGCTTTCGCCTTTCTGTTTTATCTGTTTATATCATATATATACACTTATATCCAGTTTTTGTCAAGCTTTGACGGATATTTAGTTACATTTTCTCTATCACCTGCAGGCTTAAAATACTGCTTGCAATGATAAAAATGAGAAGCCACAGGGAACTGAATGCATATTTGTAACAGCCCTTTTCTTCATTCCATTCCTTTATTTTGTTCCTCACCAGGTTCCGGTCTTTTGCCAGCACAATCCCGGCACATACAAAAAACACTGCCATAATTCCATATATAATGACCGTCTGAACCGAATCTGAAAAACCGCTTACAGCTTCACACAGCACGTCAGAGAATAAACAGTTATTTAAAATATGAAACAGGACAGACCATTTGATGGAATAATTCATCGCAACATACCCAAGAACAAGACCTGCTGCAATTCCAAATATGGACTGTACCAGATTCTGGTGCATCACCCCAAACAGAACAGCCGATATTACAATGGCAAAAGATTTCCCGTACTTTTGCAGGCTCCTCATCACAAATCCACGGTAAATCAGTTCTTCTGCAACCGGACCGACTAAACTGCTGTAGACAAACATGGATACTGTCAGGCTTCCTCCCGTTGCAATGTCCGCACCAGCTTCCGCCGTATACCCAAACTGGTTTAATCCAGCTTCCACCGCACTTCCAAACAGTGAAAACGGTAACTGGATTCCCATAAACACAGTAAAGCATTTGAAAAATGAACAGATATCCATTCTCTGGTTCTCACCAAAAAACTGCCTGCCCGAAATCCTTTTTCTGGTAAACAGCCAGACAAGAAAAACCCCCAGTACACTAAACACCAGGTATTCCACTCCGCTTTTTACCATATTATCCCCTATCTCATCAAACATCTTTTCTGTATCAGCAGTTTGCTCATTCACCACCGCAATAACAGAACGCACAATCATACTCATAAAAACTATCACAAACAAAAGAAGAGAATTTAAAATAACTGCCAAAGATATCCGGTTCACATCGGATTTTAACTGCTTTTTCAATACCATGTCCTGCAAATTCAATGATCACACCTCCCCTCCGGTAACAGTCACACCGTGCAGAATGTGTATAATGATTATTTGTATCATATAGGAAATTCCAAAGACAATGGTATTTTTTGTTGCGAATGGATTCTATTCTGTTGTGAATGGATTTTGCAGCATAACCTGCAGGACAAACCGTTTTTTCCCTTCCTGTTCTTCCACAAATGCTTCTGTGTCTCCACCATATTTTTTTGCCACCGAGCGGATATTTAGAAGACCAAATCCATGATTTACGATATCCTTTTTACTGGTACTTCCTGTCTTATCTCCGGGCTCTGCATCTGCTGACGCCGGATTTTCAAAGAGAATGGATATATAACTTCCCTGAACCTGCGTCTTAATCAAAATCCAGCGGTCCTGCGGCGCATGGTTCTTTACCGCTTCCAGTGCATTATCCATTGCATTGGCAAAAACCGTACATAAATCCACCTGCTCGATTCTGCAGTCCGGCGGTAATACCCCCTCTGTTTCAATGGATATCTGATTCAGCCTGGCAATCTGGCTTTTTTCATTTACAATGGCATCCACCAGTGAATTCCCGGTCTGGATTTCGCTATGCAGCCCTTCCACTGCAATGCCAATGGAATGCAGGTATGCTTTCGCCCCGTCATAATCACCTGCATTCAGTAAATGCTCCAGACAGTGCAGGTGGTTTTGCATGTCGTGCCGTATTTTCCTTGTTTCAAACTGTGTATTCTGATACGCCTGAAAATGGGAAATTTCTGCATCAAGATAGCGTTTATTTAAATCTGCAACTGCACTGTAATATGCTTCCTTATTTCCCCGCAGAATAAAAGCAATTAACATAATGGTTAATGCTTCGGCTGCAATTGCCATTAGTAAAAGAATAACATCTGCATTTTGCACGATATCTGTTATTACCGCTTCCGTAAGCAGCGCGCAGCAAAACTGGAAAACAGAAATAAAATTCAGCAGAAACCGTTCTGTCAGACTGTAAACCCGGTACTGTTTTTCCATGCTGAATCTTCTTCTCCAGTTCCTTCCGAAAATCCAGAACAGAATAACGCAGGAAACTGTCAGCAGACTCTCTGCCATTTCATACCCTGCTTCCCATTCCGGCGTAAAATCCGGAAGCAGACAAAGCATTGCATGAAACAGATTTACAAATCCTGCGCAAAGCCCCGCCACCGGTATTACAAGAATAAATCCCCTGATTCTGTGCCCTGTACTGCAGATGGCAAAATAAGTTCCTGCCATAAGAAAAAATATACATGCATATGTTTCAGGCTTACAAAAACCTGAAGTGATACAAAGAACCGCACTTCCTGCCAGATATAAAATCCGTTCTGTCTTTTTGTTCCCTAAATCAGGAAGAAGAAATATGTATCTGGCAACCATCACAAATTCCGCCATCAGGCAGACCGCACTGACTGCATCCCATAAAAAACTGACCATATTATCATCCCCTCCCGGATGAACCTAATGCTTATTCCGGAAAAAATGCATAATTGTTTTCTGAAATATTCCCCGCTTTGTCTTTGATACCGGAATCACATTATTTCCTTTCATGGTAACAGTCTTTCCATCAAAAGATACTGCATAATTCAAATTGATAATATAGCTTCTGTGTACCTGAAACCAGAAAGGAGAACCCAGCTCTTTAAACTGTTCCTTTAGCGTTTTCCGAACCAGATAACTCCTGTTCTCTGTCACAAGCCGCACATATACATTCTCACTTTTTAAATACAGGATATCATTTTCCGGAAGGTAATAATCCACACCATCTGCCGAAACCATAATCCGTTCTTTCCCAAAAATCTGCTTTTGCAGCTCATGCAGTGTTTCCTGCAGCTTTTGGGAGGAAACCGGTTTCACCAGAAAACGGAATGCATTAATTTCATATCCCTGCAGCGCCAGCTCCCTGTGGCTTGTCAGCAGAATAATCGGTATACTGGTATTTTCTTTTCTGATTTGTCCGGCTGTTTTTAAACCGTCTATTCCGTCCATTTCTATATCCAGGATAATCACATGAAATTCCATTTTCTGATACGCATCCAGCAGCTCTTCACCGGAATGGAATTCTAAAATCAATACGTCCATATCCCGGAAAAATTTCTCCAGTTCTTCTTTTAATTCCTTAAGAAAAATATCATTATCATCACAGATAGCTATTTTCATTGCAGTCTCCCAATAAAATACCCCCGCCAGAAAAACTGTCGGGGGTATATCATGCCCTGTAATTACTTACCCATCTCTGCCTTTAATGCTGCGGTAAGCTGCGGAACAATTTTGTTTAAATCGCCCACCAGACCGTAATCAGCCACATCAAAAATTGGTGCGTCCTCATCCTTGTTGATGGCAACGATAAGGTCTGACTCCTCCATACCGGCTACGTGCTGGATTGCACCGGAAATACCGATTGCAAAGTAAATCTGCGGACGGACTGTTTTTCCGGTCTGTCCAACCTGGTAAGCCTGCTCTAACCAGCCGTTTTCCACAACGGCACGGGAACATGATACCATTCCGCCAAGAACATCTGCAAGCTCTTCCAGCTGCTTGAAGTTCTCCTTGCTTCCTACGCCACGACCGCCGGATACTAAAATTTTGGCGTCCATAATGTTCTTTACGCTTCCAACTGCCTTTACGACATTCATGATTTCCACATAACGGTTGTTTTCTTCCAGTGCCGGATTAAACTCAATCACTTCTGCCTTTCTGCCTTCCTCCTTCGGAAGCTTCTGCATAACGCCAGGACGGACAGTTGCCATCTGCGGACGGTTATCCGGGCATGCAATTGTTGCGATGGTGTTACCGCCGAATGCCGGACGTGTCATCAGAAGCTGGTTGTGCTTCTGCTCGTTTTCCTTGCCCGGTACCGGATTAAGAGGGAAATCACCGATTTCAAGCTTGGTACAGTCTGCTGTCAGTCCTGTTGCTACCCTTGCGGATACCGTAGGTCCAAGGTCACGTCCAATTGCTGTTGCACCAACCAGCATGATATCCGGCTTGTACTCATTGATAACTGCGGAAAGCGCCTGTGCATACGGCTCTGTACGGTATGTTTCCAGTACCGGATTATCAACAACGATTACCTTGTCTGCACCATATGCGCCCAGCTCGTCTGCCAGTCCCTTTACACCTGATCCAAGCAGCACTGCTGTTACATCAGTTCCCAGGTCGTTTGCCAATTCTTTTGCTTTTCCGATTAACTCAAATGCAATTGAGCTAAGCTTGTTGTCTACCTGCTGTGCGTAGATATATACGCCCTTATATTCTTCTAAACCCATTTTTGTTCCTCCATTTATGGATTAAGCATATGCTTATTCTATATGATGTGTTTTTCTTTGAATTTGCCAATCAGATAGTTGACAGACTCTGTAGGATCAAGATTAACTTTTTCTCCTGCTCCCTTCGGTACCTTGTCAGATGCTTTTGCAATCTTTGTCGGAGAACCGGCAAGACCAAGGTTTGAATCATCCACATCCTTAAGATCCGCACGTCCCCATACGGTAACTTCCTTGTCAACAGCCTCATAAATTCCACCCGGAGTCATGTATCTTGGCTCGTTCAGTTCAGAAAGCGCTGTGATTAAGCAAGGCATTTTTGCCTTAAGCTCATGGTATCTGTCCTCATACTGACGTTTCACAATAACAGAATCCCCTTCAACCCTTATTTCCTCTGCATAGGAAATAACCGGAAGATTCAGATGCTCTGCGATCTGCGGTCCTACCTGTGCGGTATCACCGTCAATTGCCTGACGTCCTGTGATGATTAAATCATAATCCAGGTTTCTTAATGCACCTGCAATGGTAGTGGAGGTTGCCCATGTATCAGCACCGCCCAGTACCCTGTCGGTTACGAGAACTGCATCATCAGCTCCCATTGCCATAGCCTCGCGGAGAACTGCGTCTGCCTTTGGAAGACCCATGGTAAGAACTGTTACCTTTGCTCCTGTTTCATCTTTAATTCTAAGCGCTGCCTCAAGACCTGCTTTATCATCCGGGTTCATGATGGCAAGCATTGCTGCTCTGTCAAGTGTTCCGTCCGGGTTAAACTTAACGCCACCCTTTGTATCAGGAACCTGTTTAATACATACTACGATATTCATGTATTATCAATCTCCTTTTCTTTATTGTAATATTCCTGCGAAGCAGGGATATTGCCTACGCAAAGCATTTCGCGAAGCGAACTGACATATGCTTTGCTCCATATTGTGATATATCTGCCCACTACCTTAAAAGCGCACCAGAGATAACCATACGCTGAACCTCTGAAGTTCCTTCATAAATCTCTGTAATCTTCGCATCACGCATCATACGCTCTACATCATATTCACGGATATATCCGTATCCGCCGAATAACTGTACAACCTCTGTTGTAACAGCCATTGCTGTCTCAGCCGCAAACAGTTTTGCCTTTGCTGCTTCCACAGAATATACCTTCTGTGTCGCCTTTGCCATTGCTGCCTTATATACAAGAAGCTGTGCTGCTTCAATTCTTGCAGCCATGTCAGCCAGCTTGAACTGTGTATTCTGCTGCTGTGCAATGGAACGTCCGAACTGCTTTCTTTCCTTGGTATATTCGATACAGCGTGCCAGTGCACCCTCTGCAATACCAAGCGCCTGTGCTGCAATACCGATGCGTCCGCCGTCCAGTGTATGCATGGCAATCGGGAAACCTTTTCCTTCCGGTCCTAAAAGCGCATCCTTTGGAATTCTGCAGTCCTCAAAAATCAGCTCATATGTAGAGGAACCACGGATACCCATCTTCTTTTCCTTTGTACCGAAGGAGAATCCCGGAGCGCCCTTTTCCACAATGAATGCAGAGAAGTTTTTCTTCTTTCTGCCTCTCTTGTCCTCTGTAACGCTTGTAATTGCAATGACAATATAAACATCTGCAACCTTACCGTTTGTAATAAAGCACTTACTTCCGTTTAATACCCATTCGTCTCCGTCCAGAACCGCCTTTGTCTGTGCGCCCTGCGCATCTGTACCTGCACCCGGCTCTGTCAGCGCAAATGCACCAAGCTTTTCGCCCTTTGCAAGCGGAGCAACGAATTTCTGCTTCTGCTCCTCAGTTCCATATGTCATAATCGGGTCAATGCACAGAGAGGTGTGTGCGGATACGACTACACCTGTTGTAGCACATACCTTGGATAACTCCTCTACACACATTACATATGTAAGAGGATCGCATCCCTGTCCGCCATATTCCTTCGGAACCGGGATTCCAAGGAATCCGTATTTTGCCATTTTTTTAACTGTCTCTGCAGGAAACTGCTCTGTCTCGTCTGTTTCCTGTGCCAGAGGCTTTACTTCTGTCTCCGCGAACTGTGCAAACAGGTCACGAGCCATCTCATGTTTCTTGTCTAAAGTGAAATCCATGATTAAAATTCCTCCATTAATTTATTTTTTACTGGGCATCCACAGGTGTCTTTGTGCGGTCTGCATTATATACATAGAAGCCCTTTCCGCTCTTTGCACCCAGGTTGCCACCGCGCACCATCTTGCGGATCAGCGGGCATGCACGGTACTTGCTGTCACCAGTCTCATTGTAAAGAACATCCATAATTGCAAGACAGATATCCAGACCAATGAAGTCACCCAGCTCAAGAGGTCCCATTGGATGGTTTGCACCAAGCTTCATGGCTGCATCAATGCCTGCGATATCAGATACACCTTCCATCTTGATGAAAGCTGCTTCGTTAATCATCGGAATCAGAATACGGTTTACAACAAATCCTGCTGCTTCATTTACCTGTACCGGTGTCTTTCCGATTTCCTCAGAAATCTTCTTAATCTTTTCAACGGTTTCATCCGGTGTATTCACGCCTGCAATTACCTCAACCAGCTTCATACGGTCAGCCGGATTGAAGAAATGCATACCAATCATCGGACGGGAAAGGCCGTTTCCAATCTCTGTAATTGACAGACTGGATGTATTGGATGCAAAAACGCAGTCCGGTTTTGCAATCTTGTCCAGCTCTGAAAAGGTCGTTTTCTTTACCTGCATATCCTCAAAAGCAGCTTCCACGATTAAATCGCAGTCTGCGCAGAGATTTTCCTTGAGCCCCGGTGTAATCTTTGCAAGGATTCCATCAACCTTCTCCTGTGTCATTTTGCCTTTTTCCACAAGCTTTGCATAACCTTTTGCAATCTTGTCTTTTCCACCTTCAGCCCACTCCTGCTTGATATCGCAGAGTGCAACCTCATATCCGTCAACCTGTGCAAATGCCTTGGCAATTCCCTGCCCCATTGTTCCTGCACCAATAACACCAACTTTCATTCGTCAGTACCTCCTGAATTAATTTTCAAAATATTATATTTAAACGGCAAAGATTCTGATTAGTATTTCTCAACAATTGTTGCGCAGCCCATTCCGCCACCGATACACAGTGTGGCAAGTCCGCGGTTCTTTCCGGATCTCTTCATCTCATGAAGCAGGGTTACAAGGATACGGCAGCCGGATGCTCCTACCGGATGTCCGAGTGCAATTGCACCGCCGTTTACATTGACCTTGGACATATCAAAATTCAAATCCCTTGCAACTGCAACAGACTGTGCTGCAAATGCCTCGTTTGCCTCAACCAGATCGATGTCATCAATGGTAAGTCCTGTCTTTTCAAAAACTTTCCTTGTGGCTGCAACTGGTCCGATACCCATGATTTCAGGTGCAACGCCGCCAAGCGCTCCTGCCACCCATGTTGCCATCGGGGTAACACCCAGTTCTTTGGCTTTTTCTTCACTCATAACCACGATTGCTGCTGCACCGTCATTGATTCCGGAAGCGTTACCTGCTGTAACAAGTCCGCCCTCTTTGCCTGAGCAGCATCTTAACTTGCTTAATGTCTCCACGGTTGTGCCTGCACGAGGTCCCTCATCTGTAACGAAGTCAACCATTTCTTTCTTAACCTTAACCGGAACCGGAACGATTTCGTCATTAAACTTTCCTGCATTCATGGCTGCTTCACATTTCTGCTGGCTGTTTGCAGAAAACTCGTCCAGTTCTTCCCTTGTAAGGCCGTATTTATCACAAACATTCTCGGCTGTAATCATCATATGGTAATGATTGAATGCATCTGTCAGCGCATCATTTACCATACAGTCAACCATAGTTGCATTGTTCATTCTGTATCCGAAACGTGCCTTTGTCATGGCATAAGGTCCCATGGACATGTTCTCCATACCGCCTGCCACTACAATATCAGCTTCTCCTGCCATAATCATGGTTGCCGCATCATTTACACACTTAAGACCGGAACCACATACAACGTTAATTGTAATTGCCGGAACCTCAACTGGTAAACCTGCCTTTATAGCAGCCTGGCGTGCCACGTTCTGTCCCTGTGCTGCCTGAATGACACATCCCATCTTAACTTCATCCACCTGCTCCGGTTTAACACCTGCACGGTTTAATGCTTCTTTAATTACAATTGCTCCTAAATCTGCTGCCGGAGTATTGCTTAATGCTCCTCCCATCTTGCCGATTGCGGTACGGCAGGCACCTGCTAATACAACTTTCTTTGCCATTTTTCGTTCTCCTTTAAGTCAGACTTGCGTCTCCTGACGCTGTTAATTTTTTAACAAAGTCTATATTACCATATTTTATACATAAAATCAATCTATTTTCGTGTCCAAAGTGTAAAAAATTGATGACTTTGTGAAAAAAGTCTAAAGTAAACTCATTTTTCTGTGCGGATTGCATAACTGGAAAATTTATGGTATAATTCTTGTTAGACAATTAGACAGGGGAATACTATATTTGAATTTGGGGGAAGCTGCGATATGAAATTTATGAAAACAGATGATTTAAAACCCGGCATGCGTCTGGCAAAACCAATTTACAACAAAGACGGGGTGCTGCTTTATGAACGAAATTCCGCCCTGACTTCACCCGGAATTTCCAGCGTGAAAAACTTCGGTCTTATCGGCATCTATATTCTGGAACCGGCAGAACCGCTCCCTCCTTTTTCCAGGGAGGACCAGATTTTTGAACAGCTGCAGACTGTTTACATGTTCAAACTTCGCGAATGTGTGGAGCTGATCCAGAAACGCAAAAAACTTGAACCTTTACATACTTTTGTTAATGATATTGTAAAGCATTACGGACGGCTGGACCACAGGGTAAACTTCAACCAGAACTTAAGGAGCGGGGAGGATTTCATGTACAAGCACTCCATCAGCATGGCAATCCTTGTTACCATGATGACCGCCTACCTGAAATATCCGGCGCCTAAACAACTTGCCATGGTAACGGCCGCACTTCTTTATGATATTGGTTATATTTATGTTCCAAAACCAATCATGGAAAAAGGCTCTGATGAATTGTCTGCTGCAGACAGGGATCTTGTCCAGCAGTCACTGGAGAGGGGACTCACTTCGCTTGCCCCTTACCGGAACGACTATGAATATTTCCCGCTGGCACTTGCACTGATGCAGAATTACGTCTATGCGGATCATCCGGACAAATTTGCACTTTCCAATGATAAGGATATTATGGGAATGATTAACCTGCTCCGGGTTGCCGACCAGTTTGACCAGATGACCGCAATGAATGTCGGACACGAACCGGTTTCAGAAATTGCCGCCATGCGCAGCTTAAAGAAAGACCCGAAACGTTATCCGACGCTTTATGTATCTGCACTTGCACAGTGTATCCATATTGTCCCGCATGCGGCAAATGTGGATTTATCCACCGGGGACACCGGCATTGTGCTTGTGGAAAATAATATTGATTTCATGCGGCCGATCGTCCTGCGCCTTTCAGACAATACTATCTATGATTTAAGCCAGGATGATGTTTATCAGAAAATCCAGATTCTGGATATTATGAAGACGATGGATAACCGGATTGCCGTTGATAATGAGACTATTAAACAGTTTGTTCCGGATCCGGAATTAAAGAAAATGACGCAGAAAATGCGTTCTTCCTTACAGAACGCAGCTGTAAAGGAATCTGCTGCAAAGAGTGCGGCGGCTGCAACGGGAACTATAAAGAAGAAAGCGGTCTTGAAAAAAATATAGAATATGCAGTTTTTTACCTAAAAAGGATTGTAAAAAAATCTTTTACTACTATTAGAACCATCGGCTCTGCCGATGGTTCTATGTTGTATCAGATATATTTTGGGAAAATCCTCTTTTCTATTCAGACTGTTTTTTTCACAGCCCCTTCTACCCGGTTTATTTCGGCCATATAATTTTGACGTCCTTATCACAGATACAGCCATGCGGTTCCATCAGAGGATTATTGCTAAAATCCAGAACTTTTATCTTATTCCCTTTACAGAGCAAAGTGCTCAGCTTCGGATTCTGGCTGACATCCAGACTGCTTAAATTACATCCGCTACAATTCAAACTGGACAGCTCCGGCGTATTAATGAGATTCAGACTGGACATTTTCGTATTACCATTACAATTTATCGTTCTCAGTTTTGGATTGTTGCTTACATCCAGTTTTTTTAATTCCGAAGCGATACCATAGCAATCTATATGTTCCAGTTCCGGCATATTCTTAACCGTCAGGCTTTTGATTGAATACATCCAGCAGGTCAGTGACACCAGCTTTTTATTCTTACTGACATCCAGTTTTGTCAAACGTTTGGCAGTACATTCCAATTCCTGCAGTTCAGGAAATGACTCCAGCGGAATGGTTCCCTCAATGTCTGTATCTCGCAAATTCAGTTTTATCAGTTTTCCATCAGAGTTCCATTTGTACTTCCTGGCATTCAGATCCGGTTCAACGGAGGTTGTCCACATCCCGTTTTCTGCCGCTTTCTTCAGAATGTCCTTAAGGGCAGCCGCTTCGGCGGCATCTTTTCCCTCTTCCCCGGTGAAAACCATCTTCTTTACCACAATATTATAACTGCATTTCCTGCTCTTAGAACCTTTTGCTTCTTTTACGGTAATCTTTGCCTTCCCCGGTCTGCAGGCATAAACATACCATCCTGCCGCGTCCGTTCCGCCAAAAGTTACCGCCTTTTTATTATTTGTGCTCCATGTAACCTTGCTGCCGCTCCACTTTCTTTTAAAAGATACTTTCTTTCTCTCTCCTGCACGCATGGAAATGCTTTTGGCAGCTTCCGTTCTGACGGATACCCCCGCAAACATTCCTGCAAACAGTGCAAACGCCAGCAAAAACGCCCACGCACGTTTCCGTTTTCCCTTGTTACTTTGTGTTCTTTTGTTTTTTTCATTCATTTTAGTATCCTCACTTTACTATTTCATTAATCAAGTCTTTACTGAGCACTGTCACTGTAATACGTCACGGTAACATTGTCATCACAGGAAACACAGCCCCTGTTCAGCAATGGATTATTGCTTAAATCCAAACTTGTCAGCTGATTTTCGTCGCAGCGTAACTCTTTCAATTCCGTATTTTTGCTTACATCCAGCTTACTTAGCTTGTTACCAGGGCAGGTTAAAAGTTCCAACTTCGCATTTTTGCTTAAATTCAAATTCGTCAGCTGGTTCCAGCCACATTCCAACTCTGTCAGCTTCGTATTTTTGCTTACATCCAGCTTACTCAGCTTATTCCACTTGCAGTTTAATACTTTCAGCTTTGTATTTCCACTTACATCAAGATTAGTCAGATGATTACGCTCTACACTTACAATGGTCAGTGCTGTCAGTCCCTTTAAGGAGACCTTCCCTTTCAGGCAGCCTCCATTAAGGTGCAGCTCACTCAGCCTTCCCTTTTTTGTCCACTTGTAGCAATTGCCATTCAGGTCCGTGTAATACTGGAAATTTCCCAAATTGTTCTTCTCCAGAATTTTCTTAATTACCTTCACATCTTTCGTACTCTTTCCCCTGGTATGTTCCAGAGTAACTTTCGGCTTCTGCTTCAGTATCGCCCCCTGCGCTTCCCCCGGAGCCATGTCTGCCATAGCTGCCTGCACCGGTGCCGCAGTCATTCCGACTGTCAGCGTTAATGCCAGCGCCAGTATGCCTTTTTTCATTCCGTCCTTCAGCCTATTTTTCATTGTATTTCCTCCTCATTCAATATTTGTGCACGCATTCCAAAACCAGACTCGCGTTTACTCATCTTCCCCATAATCCTCGTCTTCCCCGTCATCTGTATCAGACGTCTCGCAAAAGGTAACCCGGACATTCGCATCACAGGATGTATTACTGTTGTCAGAAAGATAAGGATTATTGCTTAAATCCAGGCTGGTCAGTTGATTATCACTACAATCCAGAGTCCATAATTCCGGGCAGCCACTTACATTAAGGCTCGTCAGCTGGTTATTTCCACAAAATAAACTCTCTAACTTTGAACATCTACTTACATCAAGGTTCGTCAGCTGATTGTTCATACAAAACAACTCTTTTAACTTCTGACATCTACTTACCTCAAGACTGGTTAGCTGATTTTCGCCACATCCCAGATCCTCTAACTTTGGACAGCCGCTTACATCAAGGCTGGCAAGCTGGTTTTCTCCGCAATTCAGTCGCTCTAACTTTGAACATCCTCTTACATCAAGACTTTTCAGCTTATTCCCCCAACAGTATACGGTTTTTAGTTTTTTGTTTTTACTCAAATCAAGGCTTGTAATCTTATTGTTATAACACTCTAATTTTTCCAACTTTGGATTTTTGCTTACATCAAGACTGGTCAGTTTAAGAATACGGCAGTACAATTCCTTTAACTGTGAATTTTTGCTTACATCCAGCCCTGTTACGTTAAATGTTTCTCCATTTTCTGCGTTACATTCAAAGTACTCCAGCTTCTTAAATGCTTTCAGAGATACTTTACCTTTTAGACCGTGTATATAAAGTTTTTTCAATCTTCCACCCTTCGTCCATTTATAGGCATCGGAATTCAAGTCCAAAAGAAACGACACATATTCATTATCACACTTATCTGTATCAAGATTCTTCTGCAGCAGCTTCTTAATCGCAGCCACCTCAGACTTATTCTTACCCTTGGTATTTTTCAGGGTAATTTTCTTCGCCTGTTTCAGACTTACCTCTTTTTTCTCTGCGGCCAAAACATCCGCAGAAAGTCCTGCCGCCTGCACCGGCACGGCAGATATTCCCAGTGCCAGCACAAATGCCAGCAGTATACTCCCTGCCTGTCTTAATCTTCTGTTTATTTGTTTTCTCTTGTTCATTTTCATGTCCTCTCTTTCTTTATTCTGCTTTGCGCTTTTTAATAACCATTAAAAAATGCCTGATATTTTTTTCTTCGGGCTCTTTGGCTTTTTATCATATGCCCAGATATGGGAATTACCGCCAACGTGGGATGAATACCACTTGAGCTGGTCATCTGTCAGCAGGCAGAAACGTCCGCCCCTGCTGCGCGGACAGCAGTCATAATGATAGAAGCCGCCCTTTACATATGCCATGTTCCAGTAATGCCGTCCCACACCACGGACACGGTTTACCCGGATATTCGGAATTCCTGCCCGGGTAAGCAGCAGCCTTGCAATCGAAAAATAGGAAAAGCAGTCCCCCCGTCCATAGCGGATTCCATTTACTGCTGCACGTTCCCAGCTTGAATGATCAGAATGCTCCACATACCTCATATGGCTTCTGATAAAATTATAGATGGCAACCGCCTTTTTTTGGTCTGACCAGCTTTTCTTTGTAATAGAACTTAAAATCTGGTCTGCAAACTCGTCATACTGGTCGTTTACGCGCACCGAAATATGTGCCTTTTTCTTTGTTTTGTTACCAGCTTTATCCTCTGCAATATAGGTAATCCTGTAGGTTCCCTTTTTATTAAAGTTGACCTTGCTGGTATCCACGGTAAGCTTCACTTTGGTATCACGGTCGTCCTCTGCCTTTACATATTTGAAATAATCAAATTTGTCTTTTCTGTCTTTATATACCGTCTGATAAGGGATATCCTCATTATAGCTGTTCTTCCCAACAAAGCCTGTAATAACCGGAGCCTTTGTATCCTCTGTTGCATATGTATAGGACATCGTGTTTTTCTCATAATCCCTGAAATGGTACATTCCTCCGGAACGTACTTTCGTGCTGGTAAGTTCAAATTCAGAATTTACCAGTTCCTTGTCCGTCACAAATTCAACCGTCAGCACTGCTGTTTTCTTTGCACCTAAGCTCTTACATTTCAGTGTAACATCCTGTTCTGCAATTTTTCCTTTCAGCTCAATACTTTTTGTATTGCAGGAACTGCTGTTTTTGATGTGAACCTTTACCGTATAGCGGTAAGTGACCGGAACCGGTTCCGGCAGCACAGTTTCCGTACTATCCGGTTCTGAAACCAGTTCAGGAATTTCCGTGCTGTCCGTTGCGGGATTTTCTGTTGACGGCTCTTCCGGAATGACCGGTTCCTGCGGAACAATGGTTTCTTTTAGATTCACTTCCGTGCCGGTAATGACAATTTCATCCGCAGATACTTTTAAATCCGGTTTTTTTTCATTTGCCACAATCTGAATGGTTTTCTTTTTTGTTTTCCCATCCCTTGTGATAAAAATTGTTACCTTGCCTTTGCTTCTTGCTGTGACACAACCATCTTTACTGACCGTTGCAATTTTCTTATTACCTGATTTGTAGGTTGCACCATCTTTCCTGACGCTTATACACTGCCCGATTTTCACCCTGCCGGAAGCTGCGTTCACCGGAACACAGCTTATAAAAACGGCACAGAGCAAAAATACCAGCACAGCCTTTTTCTTTAACTTTTGCATAACCCGCTCCTTTGCTCCTCCTATACAACTGCCAGATATTCTATCTCCGTCACTTTTTCATCTTCCACTGTAATATAGAGCATTGTTTTTCCTTTTTTGAATTTATATACTCCGTATTCCGGCTTTGCTCTTTTCCCGTATTTCTTTTTTACAGTGGATTCTTTGCTGCCAATCTTCACACCTTCCGCTGTTTTAATGTTTTTGGTTTTAAATTTGACCGACTGGATGTACTCTGTGCCTCCTTTTTCCGTGGTATAGGTAACCAGCGTTAAATCCTTTGCCTTATAGGTAAAAGACTCTCCGTTATAAGCACAGCTTTTTTTCTTTGTCGGCGTAACATCCCCAAGCTTTTCCACCAGCTTGTCTGCCTTGTCATTCATACCTGCGGTTACGCCTTTGTATTTGAATTTGTAACCCCTTGATGCTGCCTGCGCGTTCACGCAAAATCCTCCTGCCAGTACGGTCAATGCCAGTGCCAGTGCCACCATTTTTCCTAGAAATTTTTTCATGATTTGTTCTCCTTTTCGTTTTTACAGACGTATAAAAACGCCATAATTTATTTTTTACTGAATCGCCTTACATATTTGATGTAAGTTTATTCTCCACGAATGATAAAATGATTGAAAACTTAATTTTCATCATGCAGACAGAGTGTGAAATTTTCCTCCGGAAACCCTTTTGCAGCCAGATGTTTTTTCAGAACCTTTTCAATCCATTCATATGGTGAAGAAACTTTGTGTATGTAATAACTTTCCAATTTTTCTCCATCCAGTTTTTGATATGCGTTCTGATTTACCCCGTCTTTTTTGTAATCTTCCACACTAATAAACAATTTGTACTGGTCATCACTGCTCTGGGTATTTATCACATTGCGGATATACTGCTCCACTGTCGCTTGATTGTCCAGTTCTTTTTTTATGAGCCCCCATACCAGATCTTTGGCAGAACTACATTCATCCGTGGTGTATTTTGTGTAGTCCCCACTCCCAACAAGCCAGATTCTGCTGCTACATTTCTGTGTAAAACTTGTACCATTATATTTTTCCTTGAACTTGTTTAGAGCAACCCTTTCTATGTTTGTTTCGTCAAAAACTTCCCTGCATGTCAGCTTATCATATATTACCTCTGCCAATTCTTTGCTGCTGCTAACATTCACATTACTGTTGTCCAAAAACAAATTCATAAGTCCATGGCAGTCCTTAACAGTTAAACATGGAAGTTCTGAACCTAAACGCGCCTCTTCTACTACACTGTAAAAGTTCTCCATTCCTTCTTTTTCAGTGGCAACTTCCTGAAAAATTTCATTAAATTTTTTTAACTCTTTAGCCGCATACGGTCTTTCTACATTTCCCTTTCCGGTTTTCTTGCCCAAACAGGTATCGCTATATTCTTCTACAACCGTAGGAAGTTCCAGATGAATTGGAAGAAATTCCAGGGAATTACTCTCTCCGTTCGTACCTGCCTCCTTTGTCCAGCTCGTCATCACCTCCAGCAAGGTGGCATAACTGGAACAGTACGCATTATCCACAAATGCAATCACCGCCTTACAGTGTGGACTGCACATATTCCTGTAATACTGATCTACCCACAGATTGATGTCTTCTCCAAATGCCTCATCAAAATAGACCTTCATTCCATATTTTACACACACCCGGTAAACAATGTCCTCCAGCACCCGCTCATAATCATCAGACTTGTAACTAATAAATACGTAGTCATCGTTCTCCTTACGCAGGCAGTTATCCATAATCCACTTAATTCTTCCGCTCTCTGCTGATTTCCTTCTTGCATTTTTCTGTTCTTCTGTCATTCTTTGTCTCATCCTTTGTTTTTTATTTTTGGTGTAGCAGAATATACCGCCACACACTGTTTTTAGTACCCCCAACGAATCTTTTAAAAAAGTCCCATTACACTATTTATTCATATGAAAAATATCAGATTCCACATATGTCAGTCTGGGACATCCGCTTATATCAAAGCTCGTCAGCTCATTCTTGTAACAGTAAAGGCTGTCCAGCTTTGGGAGATTTCCTAATTCCAGACTTGTCAGGTTGTTTTCATGACAAGACAAAACTATCAGATTTTGGCAGCCGCTTACATCCAGATTCGTCAGCTCATTCTTGGAACAGTCAAATTGTTTTAAATTTTGACAGCCACTTGCATCCAGACTTGTTATCTCATTCTTATAACAGTAAAGCTTGTCCAGATTTGGAAGAATCCCTAATTCCAGACTTGTCAGTTTGTTTTCCCAACATTGAAAATCTTTCAGATTTTGGCAACCGCTTACATCCAGACTCGTCAGCTCATTCTTATAACAGTAAAACGTGCCCAGATTTGGAAGAGACCCTAATTCCAGACTTGCCAGCTTGTTTTCGCTACATTGAAAATCTTTCAGATTTTGACAGCCGCTTATATTCAGACTCGTCAGTTCATTCTCATCACAGTAAAGCCTTTTCAAATTTGGGCAGCTGCTTACATCCAGATTTTTCAGCACTCCTTTCATCCAGATAAGATATTTCAAATTTTGGCAGTTACTTACATTCAGGCTTGTTAACTGCGGAAAGCTCCAGGCAAACTGTTTTCCAATACTTAATTGTGTACATCCGCTCATATTCAGACTGGTTAATTGCGGAAACCTCTGATTGTCGAACAGTTCTTCAAAATCTAATTGTGTACATCCACTCATATTCAGGCTGATTAAAGTCTCTGTATTGCAAGAGAACCATTTCAGTTTTTTACACACGCTTATATCCAGACTTGTCAGCCTATTCCCACCGCAATCCAGATATTCCAGCTTTGGATAATCGCTTATATTCAGACTCGTCAGCTTATTATTATTGCAGTCCAGATATTTCAGTTTTGGGCAACCGCTTACATCCAAACTTGTCAGCCTATTCCCATTGCAGTCCAGATATTCCAGCTTTGGACAACCGCTTATATTCAGGTCCATCAGCCTATTATTATTGCAGTCCAAATATTTCAGCTTTGGACAGCCCCTGACTTCCAGACTTTCCAGATTTCCATCATACGTGGCAAAACCTCCATTATTGTCTTCGTATTCACAATCACCACACTTCAGTTTTTCCAAAGCCTTAAAAGAATAATCTATCGAAATCTTTTTTAATCCCTCTGGCAAACGCCACCATTTCAGTCTGCCATTATACCACTGATAATATGTCATGCTGTCCAGACACGCAGCTTCATCATTTGACTTCACTCCTGCTTTCTTCAGGATTTTCCTGAGTGCTGCAACCTCTTTTTTATTTTTTCCCTTGGTATCGGTCAGTTTGAACTTCTTTGCCTTTTTCAGGCTTACGTTTTTTGTTTCTTCTGCACGGACTGCAGACGGAAGTCCTGCTGCATGAACTGTGGGCATTTTTATCTCCATGAACAACACAAACACAAACAATAAGCTTGCCATCCGCCATATGCATCCTTTGTTCCTTGATAATCTCATATTCATCTCATATTCTCCTTTTCATTATTTATGTAAATCCAGTCCGTTCCCCGGACTAAATCCATACCTTGTCTTACAGCACTTAATAGTTCACGAGTTCCCCGTATTCTTCCAGTTCCTTTTTCTGTGCCTCCTCCATGCTGTGATATAACTCAGCCTTTTTCTTCCACACCTTTGCGGTCTCTTTTTCACCATGCAGGTTTTCCAGCTTATATTTTTCGGAAAGGAACTGTCCGAGATAATCTGCGCATTTTTCTGCACCGGACAGATTCATATGCAGTCCCTGATCATAGGTATCTGTTTCATAATTAATCCCGGTTTCATCCGTATGCTCCAGAAAATTGATATAATCCAGATTTCTTTCTTTTGCATATTCTTTTACCTGGCTGTCCCATTCGTCATACCATACCGGCGACAGACTGGGTGCTTTCACCAGAAGGAGGCGGATTCCTTTTTCCTCACACAAATCTGCAATTTTATCCAGATACTTCATGACATTTTTCCCAAATTCAAAAGACTCCGGCTCTTCCTCTTCCCAGATTCCCTCTTCATAGGGCAGCGCGTCCACACGCATATAGTAACCAGCATGTGTCCGAGTAATATCAGAAAAATAGTATTTAAAATCACTCTTTTTTAATTCCGTAATCCTGCTGTGATAGCGTAGTAACGGAAAGACATAATCCAGCATACTTTCATCTTTTATCATGGACGCTTTTATGGCATTTATTTTACTGTCTGACCATTTCATCCCGTCTAACGTCATACGGTTGTACTCCTCCCGCTGCGGTTCGTCATACTTTAATGCCAGAACGTTAAATACCACAACATCAGGCGTTTCATATTTCATAGCATCTTCCAGCAGGTAATACGACTGCCATGTAAGCTGCTGGGCGTTTCCGCGGATATAACTTGTAATTCCATATTTCTCCCAAAGCTCTATCGTGCTGAAATTCTCATACAGTTCACAGTCCCCGACCATCAGCACCTGATGTGGAAGCGTCTCCCTGTAATATTCTGCAGTAAATCCGCCCTCCACAATATCTTCCGTATATTTTGGTATCACAAGCCTCTGCAGTCCAAGAAGCAGCGCCGCCGTAATTGCCGCGGACAATATCCCTCTTATTATTTTTTTCAAATTGGCTCCCTTCATGTTTAAAACTGATTATAGATAAACTGCGATGCATCAAACCCGACACCGTATGCACCAAACAGCACAATGGATAAAAACAGTCCCATGAAAAGCACATACTGTACAATAAACGGTTTTTTTGCTATTTTTTCACAGACGCTTCCGCTTCTTCCCGCCAGACTGACGCAAAACATAACAAACGTTCCTGCCAGCAATACCCCGTACATCGGAAACGGCAGTTCAAAATAAGAAAATTCCTCCTTCGTCAGAGCATGAATGTCAAAATCCTTAAACATACTGATAAACATTGAAAAGCACATGGACACATCCCGGTAGCAGTCAAACATACGCAAAAGTGACATCAGTAAAAATGTTCTAATAATCTGAAATGCATCATAACAGCGGCTGTCTGCCAGCTTCGGAAACCGGTTATGGAACTTTGCATAAAGCGGTTCCATCGTTGTTGTGATGACAATAATCACTCCGTTTGCCAGTCCCCATAAAACAAAATTCCAGCTTGCCCCGTGCCAGATTCCGGTTGCCAGCCATGTGACCATTGTAACAATCCATACCGGGAAATACCTTGCTGCTTTTTTTCCAAGATGGTTTTTACAAAATTTTGTAAATCCTGCCATGGAAGGGGACACGCTCATTGGATAGAATATGTAATCGCGGAACCATGTTCCCATGCTGATATGCCATCTTCTCCAAAATTCTGTAATATTTTTTGAGAAATACGGACGGATAAAATTTTCCTGCACACGGATTCCAAAAAGCTGTGCAACCCCGATTGTAATATCAATTCCTCCGCTAAAATCCGCATATAGTTCAACTGCCCAAAGCAGCATTCCAAAAAGCACCCACGCCCCGTTATAATATTCGTCGTCAAACAAATATGAAGTGACGACCATCAGGTTATCTGCAATGACGAGCTTCTTAAAATATCCCCAGAGAATCCTCCAGATTCCAAATGTAAAATTTTTTTTATCAAAAATGTGTTTCTGGTACAGCGTCTTGGATAAGTCCGAATATCTGCTGATTGGGCCCTGCACAAGCTGCGGGAAAAAAGAAATAAACAGCATATATTTGGGGAAATTACGCTGCGCTTTTATTTTTTCCCAGTACACATCCAGAAGATAACCGAGGGACTGGAAAATATAAAAGGAAATTCCCATCGGAAGAATCAGATCCGGATAATCAAATTCCTTTTCACTGCCGAAAAGCGCAAACAGGCTGTTTAGATTTTCCACCACAAAATCCGAATATTTGAACACGCCAAGGAGCAGAAGCATGGAAAGAAGCCCGGCAAGCATAATCCATTTTCGGATATGTTTTCCATGCTTTCGGTATGCCTTTTTTGTCTCCCTTTCTGCAAACTCCTCCGAATGTTCCGAAATATATTTATTTTCCTTTGCCTTATGGTTTTCAATCACAACGGCCGCCGTATAAGTCACCAGTGCCGTTCCAAAAATAAAGAGCGGATATACTGCCCCCGCTATAAAATAAAATATATAACTTGCAATCAGTAACAGAACCCACTGGCATTTTTTCGGCAGCAGATAATAAAGCAGCAGACAAACCGCTAAAAACAGAATAAATTCCGGTGATGTGAAAAGCATAATTTATTCTCCATCCTCTAACCGCTTAATCAGTGCATATAATGCTTCTGCCGAGTTTAAGTTTTCCGGCACCAGATTCTGCACCCCGATTGTTACGTCATACTCCTCCCTGATTTCAGATACGAGTGTAACAATATCAAAGGAATCAAAAATCCCATTGTCAATTAAATGCTCTTCAGTTTCAAAATCCACTTCCGGGTGTAACTCTCTTAATATTTCAATTAGTTTTTCCATAGTATGCTCCTTACATTGAACATCAGTTCAAATCCTTTTGTTCTTTATTGTACATTTCCTTAAGTGCTTTCCTGTCCAGTTTTCCATTTGATGTAAACGGCATCTGCTCCAGCCTGATGGTACGGTTCGGAAGCATATAGCGCGGTATGCGCTCCTTCATTTTCAGAATTAATTCTTTTTCTGTAAGCTCTCCCAAATAAAACAAAATAATTTTATTTTTCTTCCCGTCATATATACATGCCGTCATCTGTACCCCCGCAACAGCGGATACACATGCCTCAATCTCACCCAGTTCAATACGGTGTCCCATATGTTTAATCTGGTAATCCTTACGGGAAACAAATTCCAGTTCACCATCCTTATTCCACTTTCCGATATCGCCTGTTTTATAAATGATTTCAGGATAATCCGGATTCAGCGGATTCTGGACAAAGGCTTCCGCCGTCTTTTCGGGATTTGCAAAATAACCATGTGTCAGTCCTGTTCCCCGGACGCAGATTTCTCCTTCTTCTCCGTTTTTTGCACGGGTCATATCATCTTTTAAAATAAAGACATCCATGTTTTTAAATGCCCGGCCAACCGGAATGACTTCATTTTCCCCAAACAGCCGGTCAGCACGGTAATAACAGCATACGCCGGTAATCTCGGTCGGTCCGTAAAGATTTACAAAAGAGGCATCCGGCAGGAATTTCTTCCAGAGATTAAGCTGCTTAACCGGAAAAACTTCCCCTCCAAATCCTATCGTATGTAAATACTCCGGTACTTTTTCGTCCAGCGCCCCAAACGAAGAAACCATAGTCAGTGCAGACGCCACCCAGCAGATAGTGTTAATTCTGTGCTCATTTAAATAATCCACTAGCTGCAGCGGGAACATAAATAACTGTTTCGGAATCAGATATGTTGTTGCGCCGAATTTTATGGTCGGGTACAGTTCCTTCATGCAGGCATCCACATACAAGGGCGCCTGGTTTCCAAATATGGTTTCCTCTGAAAAGTTCATTACAGCAGACAACTGCTCAATGTAATCAATCACTCCTCTGTGATGACCAATGCAGCCTTTTGGAATGCCCGTAGAACCGGATGTGAACAGAATATAAACCGGATCGGTATCAATCGCCCTGTCCCTGACCTGCTGCAGACTTTTTTCATTTTCCTGACGTTCCTTTAATGTATCCGCCAGAATGATTTCCCCGTCAAAATTCAGATGCTTTGCTTTTTCCAGGCTCTTTTCATCGCAGATTAAAACCCCTGCTTTTGTACTTCCGATAATCAGTTCAATACGCTTAAGAGGCATTTCGGCATCCAGCGGAACAAAAAAGCATCCGCTGTACACCACGCCAAAAAAAGTCTCTATCGTCTGCGGGGACTTTTCCATATAAACAAGAACAGCTTCTTTGTAATGCCCCATTTCCGCCAGTGCACTTCCAATGGAACGCGCCCCCTCATATAATTCACGAAATGTCAGCATGGTATTTACCCCGACAAAGGCTGGCTTTTCCGGTAAACGTTTTACTGTATCCTCCAGATATTCCAATATATTTGTCTGCATGTTCTGTAGTTCCTTTCTGTCTCTGCGGCAACTTCCGGGGTTACGGTATCCGTTGGTTTCTCCGGATTTATTGGATTTTCCGGTTCCTCCGGAGTTACTGGCTCTTCCGGTTCTGTCGGTTCCTCCGGCTCTTCCGGTTCCGGATTTAAATATTTAACTTTAAATTTCTTCTTTTTTGATTTATTTCCCGACTTATCCTTTGCATATACCGTCATCTGGTAAACGCCGTATTTTTGTTTTTCCATGGCTTTAAGAAGCTTTTTATCATTAATCACAAGATATTTTGCTGCCAGTTTTTCCCCATTATCAGTAACCGTAACATTTTTCCCCAGTTCCTTTAAAAGCTTCTTTTCGGACAGTTCCCCACTTATAGTAATCATCTTTTTCTTTATTTTAATTTTCGGGGCTTTTGTGTCCTTCACTGTAACGGTGACTGTCTTTTTTGTCACGTTGCCCCTTGAGTCCTTTGCCGTATATAATACCTTATATTTTCCGGTCTTTCTGGTATTAATTTTTTCTTTGACAGTGAATTTTATTTTCTTCCCTTTATAATCAGTCGCTGTCACATTTTTTTTCAGTTTTGGCTTTTTGGCACAGCGTTCCACTGTTATATCTTTTAACCCTTTAAAAACTGGTTTCACCTTGTGCCACGGGTTAGCGGGATTCGGATCGGTTGGATCCCAGCCACGGTACGGACTGTTCGGACTTATCTTAATGGCAGCTGGTTTTCCGAGAGGCCCCGGATTACTGCTGTCATAAATATTTACTTTGGTGCCGGATGGACAGTGGTCATAAATCCACTTGGCATCCTCCACAGTTAAACGGACACAGCCATGCGATGCCTGCGAGCCAAGTCTATTATAGGCAGTATAGGAAAGACGGCTGGGATCCGGTGCGTTATTGTAATACACAGAGTGAAACAGCACACCTCCGTGAATCCGGCTGCAGTACTGCCCGTATACATCTCCCATCATTTTGTGCCAGCGATATTTCTGAGAAATGGAAAATATCCCCGTGGGTGTCGCATTATTCCGTCCTGTAGAGCAGGTCATTGCCTTTACAGGCATTGTATACTCACCCTTACTGTCCTGTTTGTATATTGTAACTACATTCTGCTGACGGTTAATTTTAATGTAATATGGAAAACCTGCAGCTTTTGCCGTAACCGGTTTCGGAATAGCAGAAAAAAACATAAGCAATGCCACTATATATGCAGATATTCGTAAAAATTTACTAGTCTTTCCCATAATTTCTCCTCCATCCGGTTTTTGTTTCTTTTGTGCTTTTATCTATTTTTATTCTTTTTTGTTCCATTTTTGAATCTTTTCCATTATAACACCCACCCTAATATAATGCAATACCTCAGTTTGCATTTGTAATATCACAGAATGTTTATACAATTTTTCACCTGCTATAAGCTAAATAATAAAAAAGGAGTACTCACATGAAACAAAATGAATATGCGAATGAATTTAAGATGCTTGGCCTGAATATTGCCTATTACCGGAAACTGCGGGGAATCACACAGCTTCAGTTAGCGGAAAAAATTGATATCAGCCGGACACATATGAGTAATATCGAAGCGCCCAATATGCCAACCGCTATTTCCATGGAAACACTTTTTGCAATTGCCCATGCGCTGGATGTGCCTGCCTCGGCACTGCTGGAATTCAGGAAAGCTTAGACTGAAAAAAGTGCGACAGATTATTTATAGTTCATAATCTATCGCACTTTTTTAATGAAAAATTATTCTTCTTTACTGAAACAAATCATTGATAGAAATTCCGGCAGCTGGTACACTGGAACGGTTGATTTGGAGTAGTCCCTGACATTTCTGGTAACAATACAATCCATTTCTGAACGTATGGCAGTTTCAACCATAACAGCATCTTCATAGTCTGGTATTTCTGATGAAACCGCTTTCCTGCAATCCAATCCATTTGTATCCAGTGGTTCAAAAAGTACAAACAGATTCGTAAGGATTTTTCTTGTATCCGAATCACTGTGTGTGATTTTATGAGTCAGGTAATAAATATCTGTTACTGATTTAGCTGTAATATATGCATCAAAACTTTTATTAGCAGAACAAAGAAAAACGGCTTCTGCATCCTTTTTAAATGGCTCGCGGGATTGCAGGGCGTCAACAATCACACAAGTATCTATTAAAGCCCTCATATTGTATTAAGCCTCTCTTCTTCAGCTTCTTCCAGTGTCGTTTCAGATGACAGAATTCCAAAAAGGGAGTTCGCAATGTCAACCCGGTTCTGATACGGGTTTGTCAGTTTTGCAACTATCTTTCCATTCCGCGTAATATAGATATCTTCCGTTTCAGCAAGCAGCAAATATTTGCTCAGGTTTACTTTTAATTCCGTTGCCGTAATTGACATAATCATCACCCTTCCTTAATTTTATACTATTATTATACACAAATCGTACATAATTATCAATATAATCGCACAAAAAAGCGCCGTAAACTCATTCAAGGGTTTGCGGCACTTTTTAAGTAATCTGATTCTATTTAAATATTCTTTACTGTTGCAATGTCCACCGGCGTCAGTGTTCCGTTCGCCGTTTCCAGGGAAAGTGCCAGCGCATTGGCGGTATCCATTGCGGTAATGCAGTACACACCGGTCTCAATGGCATTTCTGCGGATTAAGAAGCCGTCACGGCTCTTGTCACCGTTGCCCTGCGTCGGCGTATCAATGACAAGGTCAATCTCATGACCGAGAATTAAATCCATGACATTCGGGGATTCCTGCGTAATCTTATTGACACGCCTTGCATTTACCCCGTGCTCCTGCAAATATTTTGCCGTACTGCGGGTAGCATAAATCTTATAGCCGAGCGCTTCAAAACGCTTTGCCACATCAACTGATTCCGGCTTGTCCGCATCTTTTACTGTCATAATCATGCGCCTGTGCTTTGGCAGTTCAACCCCGGCGCCAAGGAACGCCTTATAGAGCGCTTCATTAAAGGTCTTTGCAATCCCCAGACATTCTCCCGTGGATTTCATTTCCGGTCCTAAACTGATTTCCGCACCTCGCAGCTTTTCAAACGAGAATACCGGCATTTTGATGGCGATATAATCAGCCGCCGGGGCAAGTCCAGGCTCATAGCCCATACCGCGGATTGTCTGTCCCATAATGATTTTTGCAGCAAGGTCAACAATCGGGATTCCGGTCACTTTGCTGATATACGGCACAGTTCTTGAAGAACGGGGATTTACTTCAATTACGTAAATCTCATCATCCATGTCAATGAACTGGATATTGATCATTCCGACCACATGCAGTGCCTGGGCGAGGCGCTTCGTGTATTCCACCAGCGTATCCTTTGCCTTCTGTGAAATCGTATGCGCCGGATAAACGGAAATACTGTCACCGGAATGCACACCGGTACGCTCAATATGCTCCATGATACCCGGAATCAGGATATCCGTTCCGTCACAGATGGCGTCCACCTCGATTTCTGTTCCCTGCAGGTATTTATCCACAAGAATCGGATGGTCCTGCGCAATTGTATTAATGATTCCGATAAATTCATCAATCTCTTCATCATTCCAGGCAATTTTCATTCCCTGTCCGCCAAGCACATAGGAAGGTCTTACGAGTACCGGATAACCGATACGGTTTGCAACCTCTTTTGCCTCCTCCGCGGTAAAAACAGTTCCGCCTGCGGCACGCGGGATTCCTGTTTCTTCCAGTATTTTATCAAAGAGCTCACGGTCCTCTGCAGCGTCTACATCCTCTGCCTTTGTTCCCAGAATCGGAACGCCCATTTTCATCAGTGCCTCGGTCAGCTTGATTGCCGTCTGTCCGCCGAACTGGACAACTGCGCCGTCCGGCTTTTCGATATTTACGATGGACTCCACATCCTCGGCTGTCAGCGGCTCAAAGTACAGTTTGTCTGCAATGTCAAAGTCTGTGGACACGGTTTCCGGGTTGTTGTTTACAATGATGGTTTCCCAGCCTTCCTTGGCAAATGCCCAGGTACAGTGCACGCTGCAGAAATCAAACTCGATTCCCTGCCCGATCCGGATTGGTCCGGAGCCAAGTACAAGTACTTTCTTTGGCGGATGTGTCTCTGCCGCTTCATTCTCGCTGCCGAACACACTGTAATAATACGGCGTTTCTGCTGCAAACTCCGCCGCACAGGTATCCACCATTTTGTATGCTGCCACGATTCCGTTATCATAGCGCATTTTTTTCACGTCATTCTCAGCTTTTCCGGTCAGGTCTGCAATCACGTTATCCGGAAATTCCATGCGCTTTGCTTCTTTTAAAAGCTCTATGGTAAGCTCCTCTTTTTTCAGGCGCGCTTCCATTTCCACGAGAATCGCAATTTTATCAATAAACCAGCAGTCGATCATGGTAATTTCGTGTATCATGTCATAATCAAAACCACGGCGCAGTGCTTCTGCAATCACCCAGATTCTGCGGTCGTCAACCACGGTAAGCTGTTTTTTTAGCTCCGCATCCGTCAGGTCTGAAAAATCATAGGACAACAGACTGTCCACATGCTGTTCCAGGGAACGGATGGCTTTCATTAACGCACCCTCAAAGTTATCACAGATGCTCATGACCTCTCCGGTCGCTTTCATTTGCGTGCTTAACGTCCGTTTTGCTGTCAGGAACTTGTCAAACGGCAGACGCGGAATTTTAACCACGCAGTAGTCTAACATCGGCTCAAAGCTTGCATATGTCTTTAAAGTAATTGCATTTTTAATTTCATCCAGCGTGTAACCCAGCGCAATCTTTGCCGTCACTTTTGCAATCGGATATCCGGTCGCCTTGGACGCCAGTGCGGAAGAACGGGATACACGGGGATTTACCTCAATCACGCAGTATTCAAATGTTTCCGGATGCAGTGCATACTGCACATTACAGCCTCCGGTAATCTTAAGCTCATTGATAATGTTGAGCGCGGAGGTACGCAGCATCTGGTATTCCTTGTCCCCAAGCGTCTGGGACGGTGCAACTACGATGGAATCCCCGGTATGCACGCCCACCGGATCAATGTTTTCCATGTTGCAGACGGTGATGCAGTTGCCCATGGCATCACGCATCACTTCATACTCAACTTCCTTCCAGCCCGCAATACAGCGTTCCACCAGTACCTCGCCGACACGGCTTAAACGGAGTCCGTTCGTTAAGATATCTATCAGTTCCTGCTCATTGTGCGCAATTCCGCCGCCGCTTCCGCCAAGCGTAAACGCCGGACGCAGTACCACCGGATAACCTATGGTATTGGTAAAACGAATCCCGTCCTCCACGGTATTAACAACCTGTGAAGCCGCACACGGCTCACCGATTTTTTCCATGGTATCCTTAAATGCCTGGCGGTCCTCCGCTTTAAAAATCGTTTCCGCTGTGGTTCCAATCAGCTTTACCCCGTGCTCCTCTAAAAAGCCTGATTCCGCAAGCTCCATGCCAAGGTTCAGTCCTGCCTGCCCGCCCAGCGTAGGAAGAATGCTGTCCGGCTTTTCCTTTATAATAATCTGCTGCAGCACCTCGGCGGTCAGCGGTTCAATATAAACCTGGTCCGCAATCTGCTTATCTGTCATGATGGTCGCCGGATTGGAGTTTACCAGACAAACCTCCACCCCCTCTTCTTTTAAGGAGCGGCACGCCTGTGTCCCGGCATAGTCAAATTCTGCTGCCTGCCCGATAACGATTGGACCGGAACCGATTACTAATACTTTTTTGATATCGTGATTTCTTGGCATTACTGGTTCCCTCCCATCATCTGTGAATTGCTGTTCATCATCTCAATAAAACGGTCAAACAGATATGCTGAATCCTGCGGCCCCGGACATGCTTCCGGATGGAACTGGACAGTAAATATATTTTTTCCGGTATATGCCAGTCCTTCATTGGTTCCGTCATTTACATTGATAAACGCAGGCACCGCAACTGCCGGATCCAGACCGTCCGTATCCACAACATAGCCATGGTTCTGCGAAGAAATATAGACGCGTCCGGTCTTTAAATCCTTTACCGGATGATTTCCCCCGCGGTGTCCGTACTTCATTTTATGGGTGCTGGCGCCGTTTGCAAGCGCCATCAGCTGGTGCCCTAGGCAGATGGCAAAAATCGGCACATCACTGGCGTAAAGCTTTTTCAGTTCTTCAATAATCGCGGTACATTCCTCCGGGTCCCCCGGTCCGTTGCTTAACATAATTCCGTCTGGATTTGTACCAAGAATTTCTTCCGCTTTAGTATGCGCCGGATAAACCGTCACCTCACATCCTCTGCTATTTAAGGATTTTGCAATGTTGTTTTTCGCTCCCAGATCCAGAAGCGCAACCTTTTTTCCGTTTCCCTTTAACACGGTCTTTTCGGTACAGGTCACTTTATCCACAACATTTCCAGTCCGGTATTCCTTCAGTTTCAGAAGAATGTCATCCAGATTATAGCTTTCATTTGTTGTAATCATACCGTTCATCGTGCCTTTTTCACGCAGAATCTTGGTGAGCGCACGGGTATCAATTCCGGCAATTCCCGGAATATCGTATTTTTCCAGAAAATCCTGTATGGTTCCTTCACAGCGGAAATTGCTCGGCATACGGGAAAGTTCCCGCACGATATAACCGTCCGGCCACGGGCGGTAGGATTCCATGTCCGGCGTAATTCCATAATTTCCAATTAACGGATAGGTCATCACGACTGCCTGTCCCGCATAGGACGGGTCGGTAAGTACCTCAAGATATCCGGTCATGGAGGTATTAAATACGATTTCACTGATAATTTCGCGTGTGGAACCGATACTTTGTCCCTCAAATATGGTCCCGTCTTCCAGTATCAAAAAAGCTTTCATTAATATGCGCCCTGCCTTTCCATTAATTGTAATGCCCTGTTCCCCAGAGCATTGCCTGCTTTGTATGGCATACTGGCAAAAAAAAAGAGCAAAGCCCTTCCTGCCTAAATTGTAAAAAGTTTATCACAAACCGGCATTTTTTTCAACCTTTTCAGGGAAGAAAAATGCCGGTTTAAAAATTTCAGTTACTTTTGCTATTCAAGTTTCCCATCTATTACCAAACGAGCTTGTTCCTCTGGCTGCATAAACAGCACTTCCTTTCCCAATTCTTTAAACCACAAGCGGCATTATTTAATGACAACCCACATTCCATCACGCTTAGAGCCTATACGTTCTATTTTTCCTTTTTTCTGAAGACTAACAAAAGTACGCTCAATAGTACGTTTTGTAACTCCTATCTCTGCCGCAATCATATCGGCCGTTCTATCCGGATCTTCGATTAGCAATCCCAAAACAGCCTTTTCCGTTTTATTCAAACCGACATTCAAACCGACATTCAAACCGACGTTTTTGTTGCTTAGTTCCAATACCCTTTTATCAAAAGGTATCTTACACTTTACATAATTATCAGTAATTTCAAAGATTTCCTTGCCATACTTATTAATAATAGTTGGAACACCGTGACCAGTATGTTCAGTCAGACCCATATTCAAAAAGACTCTCATCAATGTAGAGTTTCTTGGATGACTGATTCCTTCATAAAAGTCTTCTATTGCCATCCCATTTGGAAGTCCTCCATGTGATAATATTTCCATACGATCACTAAAGACAGATATCTGTGGCTCTGTAATCGTCCAGTCGTTATGAACCAACGCATTTAGTACCGCCTCGTTTACGGCATCATAATCAAAAAGATATCTGTCCTTTCTTGGTCTAACTGTAGTATCAGAAATACATATATTTTCTGCCGACAATCTTGCTTTTATTTTTTCATAAACCGACAAGATACATCCATATCCATAATCATTTCTCTCGGATATAGCCGCCTTATCAACACCACTAAATTTCACAAAAATAAATGGAATATTATTTTTATCAGCCAAGAGTTCGGCTAAAAGATTATATTTTCCATCTTTATTGCGAAGATTAAAATTCGCCTCTATCGATGAATTCTCAACATGAAATCCTTTTTCCGAATAATATATTTTAAGTTCTCTAAACGAAAGATCCGTCCGGGATGCTCTTTTCTTTATCATGTATTCTTCATCATAGAAATTCTTCTCATAACGAACTCGAATCTGCTCTGCAGTCATTTCCTTACAGGTAGTACCGATTCGAATTAAACATCCGTTTGAAGAAAAACCATATTTTTTCCGACAATAGATATTCCTTGTCCCTTTTGAAATAAATAAAACTATGAGTGTCTTTCCGGAATCAAATTTAAGCTCCGTTCGAATTTCTTCCTGAGGGTTGGGTTCTATCTGCATAGTGATAACATCAGATATTTTTTTCAATGTTTCATCAATTTTATCAACACCAATAACATTGCCATTATCGTCAACACCTATAATAATCTGACCACCATCAGCATTAAGAAATGCCACAATCTCCTCTTTCTCAGGCTAACTAATGCTTATTAATGTATATCATTGTGACGACATTATTTCAATATAAACCGACATTCAAACCGACGTTCCCTTGAATGCCGGTTTAAAACTTCCAGTTACTTTTACTACTCTCAAAATATTCCTCGCGAACTGCCGGAACATAGTAAGTGCCATAAGTCTTAAGCCCGTTCTCCCTTTCCTCTTCGGGCAGTTCCACGTAAAAGCGGTAGTAAGGTATATAGTACTTCTCAAGACTTCGTGCTCGATATACCAGTTCGGCTTTTGCAACATATTTCTTACCCGGCATTTCATATGGAACCGCAGTCATATATTTTCCATCCAGCAAAAGTCTTTTGGCCTCCTTTACTGAAATAATCGGATAATCCCCCAGCTTCTTTGACAAATCCGGCCGGGAAATCCTTATCATATACAATTCCCCGTTTTCATCGCAGTAAAATTCCACCTGGTTAAAATTATAACTGGTAATCTGTTCTATCATGCTTCCTTCTGCATTGTAAAATCCAATGCCATGGCGCTGCTGATCATAAATATCGTAATCGCCTCCATGAATATTAGTTCTGGCATTTTCCATCCCCGGCAGATTATGATATTTTTTTTTCAGGTATCCGGCAACAGCTGACAGCTCCTCATAAGACGCATCATCTGAAAAGTTACAGCCCTCTGGAAGTACTATTCGCGGTTCATACTTAATTGTAGCAGTCATATCGGTGCTGACTTCTATTTTTATGCCCTCCTTCCCGGCAGCAACGCTCGTTGTCGGATAGAAAGAACCCTCCGGAATCTCTGCCCCCGTCTTTTCCTCAATATCCGCCAGTTCTTCGGAATCCGGTAAAATAGTAACTTCCAGTGCACTGGTATCCATCCCAAGACATGACGCTGTTTCGAGCAGTAATTCCTTCATCGCCTCCAGATTCACGCCCGATACATAAAAATTATCATCATAGGAAAGCGGATTTTTCCAGACTGGCAGGGTGGACGGTTCTGCATCCTCACTCCACGGATTTGCATTGACCAGTTCCTTGATATCATAAACCATATAACCTTCAAACCCCATTCCTTCATTTGTATTCCCTGCGATTTCGAGCATTGGTAGCTCAGGCAGCTTATCACCGGAAGGATTCTTTGGAAAAACGCGCAGGGCAAACACCATCAGCACAGCAGAAGCTGCAATTGCCGTCCACCTGAACCACGCCCTCCTCTTTTTCCTGTTTATTAATGCAGTATCATTGATTGCATCAAGAATAAGCTTATCATCAATTTTTCCAATCGCATCAAGAAGCTCCATATTTTTCATAGTAAAATTCCCTCCTTTTCCAGATAAGCCTTCAGTTTGTTCCGCATACGAAAAAGCAGCGAAGCAGCCTTGCTTTCACTCATGCCGTATGCTTTTGCAATATCCCGTATTGGACTAAGATACCAGTAACGGCGGATAAATATATTGCGTTTTTGTTCGGGCTGTGCATACAAAAACCGGTTGATTGCTTCAACAAAAAACATTTCGTCCACCACCTGCTCCACATTTTCCTGTGACGGAATGCACTCCTCCAGTTCCGTGAGGACAAGCTCTGTCTGTCCGCACCCGCGCTTTTTTGTGTGATACTGCTTATAACGATTAAGTGAAATGTTGCGTGTTATTTTTCCCAGCCACACTGACAGGCAGTCCGGCCGGTGCGGCGGCATGGAATCCCACGCACCCAGATAAGTATTGTTAACGCATTCTTCCGCATCCTCATGATTATATAAAATATTATAGGCAATGGAATAACAGTAACGGCCATACTTTTCTGCAGTTGCAGCAATCGCTTTTTCTTCCCGCTCCCAGTACAGATTTATAATATCGCTGTCTTTCATTGCATCTCTCCTTCCTGCCTGTGTCAAAACCTTTCTGCTTATATACACAACAAAAAACGTCCTTCATTGCGTATAAAATATTTTTACTGCATATAAAAAAACCAGCCAAACATGACTGGTCTTTTTATATGCGAAAAGATTCTATAATTCTGCAATCTGTTCCGGAGACAGCCCCGTGACTTTTGCAATCATGTCAAATTCCTCCTTCTTTTCTGCGTTAAGAAACTCTGCCCACAGCAGAAAACTGCTGCCATTATTTATTCCATTATTCTTTTTGGACACCATCCTTAAATGCAAAGAAAACCATTTCATTCATATCATCATTACATAGTACTCCGTCCAGATAATAACCGTCTCCGGTAGCCGGAACTTTTTCATAAGCCAGAAATGTGTAATCATCTATTTTATTTTGAAATATTTCCCCCAGATAATCCAGTTCTTCTTCCGCCAGAACTTCCGGGGTCACCCGTTCATCAAACACAAACCCATACCGGTTTTCTGGTTTCCCGTCTGTGCCTTCCATCGGATGTTCCTGCATCTCCTGCCGGATTCCCTTCTGATATTCCTCCTCTTCTGACAGATAAACTGAAAGATATGCTTTTTTTAACTCCTGATACTCATCCTTGCTTACCGTGAAAGATATTCCTGTTTTTTATCAAAACCTCCTTTATAATGGAAGTATCTGATATTCTCTGCACTCGATGGCAGTGATTTCGGATAATGCTGTAATAAACGGTCTGTTTTATTAATAAAAGAACCGTAACTGGGAAATGAGGTTCTTTCCCTGGGTACAATATTCTCTAAAAAACCTTCCAAATTGCACAACCAAAGATAAAAAACAGACTTACAAATATAAACGCCCGAAACTTTTTTGACATAAAAGTTCTCCCTGTTTTTTACATTCACACTAATACATATAGTATTCGATATTACTATCTGACTTTTTCCAGAGTGTTTCTCCAACAGCAACACCGTATAATACATAATGGTACTGTTGTTTCTGGTATGCTTTGCACGGGACGGCATCTCTTTGGGATATGGATGAAATGTACCCGCTGCCGTCTTTTCGTAAAAAGAACTGCAGCTTATGAACAGCCTCCGGGTATATGGCAATATTTTTAAATACAGCAATATCCATACTCCCAGAACAAAAAACAATTACTTCGGTCTGTAATCCCTGCGCTTCATCCGGTAGTCTTCCTGGATCAGCTGCTTTCCAAATTAAAAGAATTATAACTCGGAAACTACTTTCCATACAACCGTGTCACCTTTCAATTTTGATATTGGTTGCACGAATTATGGAAACTCAGACTGCTGCCAGTCTTATTCGCGGGCTTTCCGGTAAATAGTCTGGACTCCAAAAAAAACAATTTCATGCGTGTCATCATTGACAAGTATCCCGTTTAACCAATAAGCGTCTTCCTGACCTTTCATTTTTTCATCAGCCAGTATTGTATAATCTTCTATTTTATTTCGGGATATTTTTTCTAAATAATCCAGCCCCCCTTCTTTAAAAATTTCCGAAGTCACGGTTCTGTTAAATTCATATATAGTTCCTCCTGATGTTTCCCATTCTTTGCAACTCTTCTGATCGTCTTCCAGTGACTGCTGGGATTCCCGCAAATACTCTTCTTTCCTTTCTTCGTATCGTGACAGGTATGTTTCCTTTAACTCCTGATATTCATCCCCGCTTACCGTAAAGGACATCCCGGCATTTATAACAATGCCGCTTCTGCCATAGTAATATCTGATATCCTCCGCCACTGCTGGCAGCTCCGGCGGGTAGTTACGCCCTACAAAATCTGCTCTCTCCCTAAAAGACTGGTAATTAAGAAACAGGGTTCTCTCCCACGGAATAACATACTGAAAAAACAATATCCAGTATGCCCAGCAAAGCACAACAGCAAGGATTATCCACAAAATCCTTCTGCCTTTTCGGAATGCTTTCCTTCCTTTCATTTCAGTACGTCCAGTATCCATGAATTCCCTCCTGTTTGTTCCATGCCGCTTCCCCTGTAACAACACCATACAGTTCATAACTCCTGGCAAGCCCCAGTGCATTCATTTCATTCAGTATATCATAAAATGTGAAATCATAGAAATCTATAATATAATAAACATACTCCATATAATATTCTTCTTCATCCGAAATATTCCCCGAATGCTGTTCTTTATTTATTGTCTGTAATTACGGATACAGTCTGTCCGGACTTATATCTCAGTCTCTGTGTTTCTTTTTACATTCCTCCCAGCATCAAAAAAATAAAAGATAATCATTTCATTCCTCTCATCATTACAGATGGCTCCGCCTATATAATAACTGGTATGGGCACTTCCTCCAAACACTCCGGGGGCATCTTTTCATTAAATTCAAACCAAAAGTACTTATCGCCTGAATACCTTGCTTCTTCTCCATTAAAAAATCTCAGGTACTCTTCCTTCATGTCCTGGTATTCTTCTCTGTCCAGCGTAAAGGAAATTCCGTATTTTTCATCTAAAAATCCCTTGCAATAATAATACCTGACACCATCTGCACTGGCTGGAAGCCTTTCCGGAAAATTAAAAATTTCAGGAGCATTTACATGAAACTCATTCTTGGGAGGATTCACCCTGTGGAAAAACTGGTCGGAACTTATAAACCATCTCCTTGTCCATGCCCTTCCCCACAAAAAATATACCAGCAAAAAAATACAAAGTAGTATTATGCAGGCTCTCTTCTTTGCTTTCCCGTGCTTTTTCATATGAATTTCACCAGGCTTTCAAACCACGAATCATATAATTGCTTCTCCTCTCCCTTCTTCCACATGACAGTGTCCTCCATCCAGCCGTACAGTTCATATCCCTGAGCCAAACATAGCATGTCCTGCTCATTAATTGAATTTTAAAATATAAAATCATAGTAGTCAATCAGACAGTATTTAAAATCCATGGTGTATTCCTTCGTTTCCGGATTTTAAACACAGTGCAGAGTAACACCAGCATCAGTATCGTTAAATATCCCATATGTAATAGAGATAAATGCAACTTAAAGAATAGTACCCATACTGATTCAGGCATCTCTGCACGAATGATGGAAACTCAGGCTGCTGCCAGTATCATTCGAATGCTTTCCGGTCAACAGTCTGTAATGCAAAAAAACAAATTCACGCGTATCGTCATTGAAAAGTATTCCGTTTAAATAATAAGTATCTTCCCTGCCATTTAATTTTTTATCAGCCAGTATTGTGTAATCATCTGTTTTATTTTGGAATACCTCCCCCAGATAATCCAGTTCTTCTTCTGCCAGAAATTCCGGGGGCACCCGTTCGTCGAATACAAACTTACACTCATACCGGTTTTCCTCCTCTTCTGACAGATAAACTGAACGATACGTTTTTTTAACTCCTGGTACTCATCCCGACTTACTGTAAATGATATCCCTATTTTTGTATCAAAACCTCCTCTGTAATGGAAGTATCTGATATTCTCTGCACTCGATGGCAGTTCACTGGGATAAGTATTCTTTATGATACTTGCTTTATCAACGAAAGAGTCGTAACTCAGAAAAAGGGTTCTTTCCCTTGGAACAATATCTTGCAAAAAAGCCTTCCAGATTGCCCAGCAAAACAAAGCAGCGAGGATAATCCACATGATTCTTGTAATCCTTTTGGCTACCCTTCTCCCTTTGGTATCCACTGTTCCAGTCCCCATGAAATGTCTCCTTCTTAAATTCCATTACGGCACTCCTCCTCGCAGATAATAGGAAGGATATCCGCTTGCCGTTATATCATATGCCAGCACCTTATAGGAATCCTCCACCCCTTTATGAAAGAGCGTTTTCAGATTATCCTTCTCCAGCCTCTCAAACCACGAATCATAAAACTCTGTCTAATTACTGCCTGCTTTTTCGAAACATGTCCGTAAAACCAAACATTACTACCTCGTTTGTTTTATCATTACAGAAAACACCTTCCAGGTAACAGCGCTCTCCACCCTCCGCATCCCCTTTGTATGCCAGTATTGTGTACTGATCTACAGAATCATGAAATACCTTTTCTAAATATTCCAGTTCCTCTTCCTCCAGAAAGTCAGTTGTCAGCTTTTCATCAAACACATAATCTGATTCCCATTTCTCCGCCCAGTCCGGAACTTCCCCATATTCTGACAGCCATTCCTCCTGATATTCCTGATAGTTTTCTTCTTCATCTGCAGTGTAAAGCAGCAGATACAGTTCTTTCTGCTCCTGATACTCTTCCCCGTCCAGTATAAAAGAAACCGCTGTCTTTGTATCAAACATCCACGTATAATAATAATAGTTGACATTTTCTGCACTGGAAGGCAATTCCTCCTGATAGTGGCCTACTACTTTGTCTATTGTCTGATAAAAAAAACCATAACAGATAAACCATCTCCTTGGCCATGCCCTGCCCCACAAAGCATATACCAGAAGAATACAAACCATCGCTATACAGACTCCCACTACCCTTTTCCCGTGTTTTCTCATATGGATTCCACCTGCCTTTCGAGCCATTAATTATAAAACTGTTTTTTCTGACCCTTTTTCCATGTGACGGTGTCATCCAGCCAGCCGTATAGTTCATATCCCTGTGCAATGCCGAGCATATCCTGCTCATTGAGTTTATCCAAAAAAGTAAAATCATAGTAATCAATCAGACAGTATTTGAAATCCATGGTGTATTCCTTCGTTTCTGGATTATAAACACAGTGCAAGGTAATTCCCGCATCCGCATCATTAAATGTTCCAAATGCTGCAATATTATTGGTCACTGAAGCGACCGTAGATAGATCCATCTTTTCATTTATATTTGCATACAGACAGCCGTCCATCTTTTTATCCGGGGATACGGAAAGGTAAACCTCCGTATTATACTGGTTTAATATACCTTCCACTGCCTTCATAGCTTTGCTCAGGTTTTTCGCAAGATTGTCTTTCGCAGAATTCGTATCCTTTGTCCCCTTAAGAATCCAGCGGCTGACAGGGATATTTTTCCTTGTGTAACCTGATTCCCATGCCTCAGTACTCCCGCCTATTCCGGATACAAAAGAAATAAAACACCCCAGTGCTTCTGAATCTATCCAATATCCTAAAGACCCGCCCGGAGAAACGGTGGGATCAACTGTAAGAACAGAAATTGCCATTGCAATTATTGAATTAAACTCTATATAATCTTGCATATCCTGAACACTAACCTGACTCAGCCGGTCTGAAAACAGCCCATGTATTCTGGCAGCCCCATATGTCGTTCTTGGTTCACCATTAAAAGAACCTCCTGATCTTTGATTTTCCTTATTACTGTATTCCCCGCGCTTGATATTATACTTCTGGTATAAAAACCGATTGGAATACGGCACATAACCCATTTTCTCGAAATGCTGGCTTCCGTCCCTGTTCAGTGTCCCATCCACATATATAAACTGTTTTGACAGCTTTCCGTATACCTTTGAATGGAACAAAGTGCATGAATAGACATTTCCATCTATCATGTAATTTTCGACAACCGGATCCCCTCCCATTGCATCATAGTCACTGATTCCATCCCCGTCACTGTCCGCCTTATTTGGATCCGTATATACAATCTGTCCGTTTGACAGGCGCATCCCGTTTGTCTCGTACACGTCGCACAGCCCATCCCCATCACTGTCTGTCTTGTCAATACTGCCACTTTTTTCTTCCTGGAGACCAGATATGATATTTTCAATATCCGCAGTTGTAGTCGCAAAATAATAATCACCATCAGTTTCCTTCACGAACTGTTCCATTACCTCCGAAGTACCAGAAGTCATATCTATACAACATATCCTTATATTGTATTTTCTCACTTGTTCAACATATAAATCACACTCATATTTATAATTAGCATTGCGGATATCATCAGAATCATTAAAATCACTAATCAAAACTAAAAGTCTTTCCCGTGAACCATCCGTGTGTTGCATCATCCAAATCCCAAATGATATATATACACCTGAATTACTATAATACCCATTATATTTCAAACTATCATTAACTGCACTTTTCAAATCCGATTTATCATTTGTCCAATTATGAAAGCTACATATAAGATTAGAGCTCCAATCATAACATACCCTATCATCCTCTATCGCTGCATCAATAAGACCATATAATGTCATTTTTATTCTATCGTTAATATCCGCATTTTGAGATGAACACGCAAACAAAGCCATATCATAATTTGTCATTACACCATCACAACCATAATTTATCGGCATTCGCATATTATCCAGCCATATCTGCCTGTCCACGACAAGGTAGGTGGAAAAGTGTGTGGTCGTGTAGGTAATGGTGTTGTTCTTTTTGTCCAGAACGGAATTCTCCAGCAGCACATACCTGTCGTTTTCCTCATCATACCACATCATGCACAGGTCATCTTCCTTACTGTCCCCAAGTGCGCTTTCGTCATATGTAAACGTAATGTCAGCGGTCCTGAATTTGACATCCGTTGAAATTTCAACCGGAACCCCGACCAGTCCCACCACATCCGATGACCTCATGTCAAGGTCGTAGGTATCCATGATGGAAACCCGGCTGTCTATGTATCCGTCACACGCCAGCCTTACGGATACTTCCGTAATGCCTTCTTTTTCATCTGGTTCGATTTTCCAGGTGCAGGTCTGCATAACCCTTTCTTTTCCGTCCAGGATTCCATTCCCGTCTGTATCCGGTTTTGTCGGGTCAAATCCGAGTTCCATGTCTTCCCGGTCATTCAGGCCGTCCATGTCAGTGTCCGCCAGAAGGGGATTTGTATGGTATACTATGACTTCCTCCCCGTCCTTTAATCCGTCCCCGTCCGTGTCCTCCTGAAAACAGTTTGTTCCCTGCTTTATCTCAGCCATATTATTCAGGCCGTCTTTGTCCGTATCTTCTTTGTCGTCTGTCGTTCCGTTGCTGTCCGTATCCTTATGTACCGGATCTGTTCCGGTTTTCAGAAATTCATCATAATCTGATAATCCGTCCCCGTCTGTATCCGCCTTGTTTTTATCCGTTCCGAGTATGTCCTCGTAATAATTGCACAGTCCGTCACTGTCACTGTCCGACATGTCTGCATCAATGCCGTCCAGATTGGAGCTTTCATAATTCATCAGTTCAGCTTTTTCTGTTACCGTTTTTCCGGAGTCCAGCAGAGCCGTGACCGTCACTTTGTTATAGCCGATGGACAGACCGAAATCCTCCAGTTTCCAGTTTTCTTTTTTGTCAATGCTGCGGGAAAGAACTTTGTTTCCCTTTATATCCGTAACTTCACAGGAAAGTTCCTTTACCTTTTCCGGTTCTGACACTGTCCCTGCCAGAGAGTCCGTCTTTTTGTCCACAATATACCAGCCGGCATTTTCATTGCAGGTAAAACCATCCGTCTTTATGGTAAGGACTGTCTCTTTACTATCCTCGTCCGTACTGTCTTTATCCGTGTCTTCCTCTCCTGCACTGTCTGTATAGGAATAAAGCTTATAACCGGACGGTTCGTCCCCCTTTTTCCCATCCTGTCCGTTAAAACCAAAGCTGACAGAGCCTGACGCCGGAATACTGCTGTTGTAACCCGCGTTTTTTATAACATAGTGGTTTCCCTCATGGCTTTCGATGACGCCGTTCCAGATGTCCGTGACGGTCCTGCCAAAGTCAAATTCCAGCACCCAGTCCTCAAGCACGGCATCCGTACTGTTTTTTATTTCGATTTCCCCGGTAAAGCCGCTGTCCCACTCGCTGTCTACGCGGTAGGAAACCGCATAGTTCTCTTCCTGCACATGTTCCAGGCTGCCCCTGAGCCGGTATTCCTGCGGGAACCCCGGAAAGTTTTCCTGCCCGCTGATGCCGAAGGACACGCTTTTTCCCGGCTCGATGTCCTGGTTCCACCCGGCGTTTTTTATGACACAGCCGTCCGCTGTCTGTCCGCTGGTAACAGCATTCCATATGTTTGTAATCTTTCCTGCATATGGTATTTCGAGCATCCAGTTTTCAATTATGGTGTCCCCGGTGTTCCTGATTTCAATGTCTGCGTTGTAGCCGCCCTCCCAGTGTGCGGAAAGGGTGAATGTGACCCTGAAATTTTCCCCTTCATATATGTCTTCCGTGGTTTTCCCGTCCCACCCGGCCGCTGCCCGGTCCGCCTCCTGCAGGTCCTGCGGAACCGGGACTGCTGTTTCCGCCTGATGCCCGGCTGTTTTACCGTTTACCGCCGCCCCGGCAGGAACGGATGTGACAGTGACTGCAGCGGCAAGCATGATTGCCAGCAGTTTTCCTAACCTTTTTTTCATTTTCATTCTCCTTGGTCTGTTGCTGGTTTGCAGATATATCAGGATATTACCATATGTAAAAAAATACTGTCAACACATTTTATGGGTGTTCAAAATATTATTGTGACATGAAGTATGTTTTTTTGACGTGAACCACATTATCAGACACAAAGAAAAACCACAGCCGGTATATATGATATGCCCCTGCTGTGGTTCAGATTTTATTATATTTTTTTACATTTATTATTTCACTCCTGTCAGTTCCGCCATCTTTTTATAAATCTCTGTGTTATCATAGAATCCTTCAAACTTCTCCTGACCAGCACCCATGGCAAAAACTGCAACCGGCAGTCCGGTATGGCTGTAACTTGTAAATCCGATACCGCATTTATTGTTCAGTATATGCATAATCGTAACCGTGAACGGATCATGAGAACCATAAAGCTCATATTCCTTCTGCGTCAGCTTTTTGTCTTTTTTGGCTGTCATGGTCTTTTTATATGCAGCCTTTAATTTCTGCAGTTCATAATCGGTCAGTACAAGGCTTTTTGATGCTGCCCCTGCAGGATGCTTATCATTACTGTCCATTTCAACTGTATCATCTGCCTTTTTACCTGCATCTTTTTCTGTTACAAGACCAAACTGTTTTGTAACATCTTTCATTGCTTTATCAAACCCCGTTCCTTTCTTTTTGTATTTTTTAACATATTTATTGTAAAACTTCCGGAAGCTCATTTTCTGGTTTGATAAATTCTGTAAATAGGTGTTATAATTTGTACCCGCATATCCGATTGTCATACCGCCTGTTTCGTGGTCCCCGGTTACCAGGATAAGGGTTTCATCGGGGTGTTCATGATAAAAAACAACGGCTTCATCCACGGCATCAGAAAATGCCTTGGTATCTTTCATTGCTGTAACTGCATCATTTGCATGGCAGGCCCAGTCAATTTTTCCGCCTTCCACCATCATAAAAAATCCTTTATCATTATTTTCTGAAAGACAGTCAATCCCTTTTGAAACATAATCGGAAAGCGCCCATTCATCATCAGCACGGTCAATTTCATAATTCATGGAATCTGAATCAGCAGGATGCTCATCAATGATAATAACTTTTCCCGTATCTGACGTTACTTTTTTCGCCGCTTCCTGTGTTGTAATCACGGTATATCCCGATTTCTCAGCCAGTTTATATAAATCTTTTTTATTTTCTTTTTTACCTGCAGGTTTCCGGAATGCCCCGCCTGCAAAGTAGTCAAAATCGCTTTTTATCAGTTCCAGACCAATTTCATAGTAACTGGAACGGCTTTTCTGATGACTGTAGAAAGCTGCCGGAGTTGCATGGTTGATATTAACACTTGAAACAATACCAATCTTATACCCCAGCTGTTTATGCAACTTTTCCGCAATTGTCTCATAAGCTTTTGTAGCTTTTTCATTCATGTTAATTCTGCCCGAATAAGTCCTGTATCCCGTTGATATGGCAGTAGCTGCAGATGACGAATCCGGACAGTAGGATGTGCTGTTGTAGGTCTGGGCGCTTCCGGTTACAGGAAAATCCAGAAATCCCAGTGCATCATGGGATTTGGTTAAAATTGTATTGTTCTCTTTACTTCCCATACTCGTTTTATTTACAAGCGCGTTCAGATAATAATTGGTGCATTCAATTTGCGGATAGGACATACCATCACCGATAAACAAAAAAACATACTTTGGCTTTGAAGAAACATCTTCTTTAAGCGAAATTGTCTGGGTGAAATTTGCAGCATTTGAATTTACTGATGGTTTGGTACTGCTGCATGCAGCAATACCTGTTATAAAAATAATCAAAGTACACAGTACAGCAAGAATTTTTCTACTTTTCATAAATAATTCTCCTTCACATTTTTACACCATTCCTCCCATATACGAAAGAATAAATCCCACCGCAACAACAGCAGAAAGTACAAGCGTACCTATCATGGTTCCTAAAAGCCAGCCTGTGGAAACCGGTTTTTTCTCATAGGAAATCTTCTTCACCGTCTTTGCCTGCATGGGTACATACGCTGCCATCGGATTTGGCAGGGAAACAGCTGTAAATTTCCGCTTTGCAAAATACCCGGCTGTCCATGCCGGCATCGCATTTACGGAAACCTGTTCCAGATGAAGTTCTGTCAGGGCAAAGCTTCTCATTTCAAGCAGAAGCTCTCTGCCCCACTCCCTTTTCTGAAACAGCGGAAGAACATACAGCATCGTAATATGCCCTTCCCTCTGCATCCCGGACATGGCGACAAGCTGGTCCTGCTCATACCCGCCCCAGAGCACAAGCCTGCCCTGCTGCATCATCTGCCCGATATTCTCCTGATTTACATAACTGGAAAAAAAGTCAAGCGTCTGCTGGTCCTTGATCTGGTTTCCATAACAGTAATGAAATACTCCGTTGGCAAGTGCAACCGCCTGTGGCATCTCTTCGATTGTTAAAATTTTAATTTCCATTATTCCACCTTTCCTTCCAGCAGCCGGTCCTTAAGACCACTGTAACGTTTCTGCTGCGCATTATTTTCAATCATCTGGAAAAACGCTGTGTCGTTCCCTACTATAGTAACACATTTTTTCGCTCTTGTAACTGCTGTATATAATAAATTCCGGTTCATCAGCATTCTTGGTCCTGAAAGCAGTGGAATTACCACTGCCGGATATTCCGACCCCTGCGATTTATGAATGGTAACTGCATAGGCAAGCTCCAGTTCCTCCAGCTGTTTATACGGATATTCCACTGTCCGCCCTTCATCAAAAACAATGGTAAAGGTTTCTGCATAGTCGTTAATTTCCTCAATAATTCCAGTGTCACCATTAAAAATCCCGGTTCCTTTATCAATTGCAAGACCGTATTTACTGCGGATTTCCCATTCAATCTGGTAATTATTTTTCACCTGCATCACCTTGTCACCCTCGCGGAAAATGACAGAGCCGTGTTCCTTTTCCTTCTTTTTTTTATCCGGCGGATTCAGGTAACTCTGCAGGACGGAATTTAACCGCTCCACACCTAAAAGTCCTTTCCGCATCGGCGTAAGCACCTGGATATCATAGGCTGTCGCATCCACAAACTTAGGCAGTTTCTGCACAATTAACTGTAATGTAACATTAATTATTTTATCCGCATCATACCTTTTTAAAAAGAAAAAATCCATGCTTTTATTATCAAGAACCACTGGCTCCCCGCGGTTGATTTTATGGGCATTCACAATAATGTCACTCGTGCTTGCCTGACGGAAAATTTTCTTAAGTTCCACAGTATGAAACATCCCGGAATCAATAATATCCTTAAGCACACTTCCTGCTCCCACACTCGGAAGCTGGTTGACATCCCCGACAAGAATCATCCGGGTACCCGCAACCACCGCTTTTAACAGGGAATTCATCAGGGAAATATCCACCATGGACATTTCATCAATAATTATCACGTCCGTCTCCAGCGGGTTCTGCTCATTACGCTGGAATCCTTCTTTTCCTTCCACACCGCCGTTTAATTCCAGCATCCGGTGTATGGTCCGTGCCTCAAAACCGGTCGTTTCACTCATCCGCTTTGCCGCACGCCCTGTCGGCGCTGCCAGAAAAATATCATATCCCTCCATCTCAAAATAACGGATAATAGTATTAATCGTTGTGGTTTTTCCCGTTCCCGGTCCCCCGGTAATGACTAAAAGCCCGTTTCTTACCGCCTCCTTGACCGCAGTAAGCTGGTGCTCCTCCAGTTCCATTTCTGTCTGTTTTTCTATCTGCCGGATTCTCTCTTCTATCTCAATATCCGGCACATCAAATCCCTGGTCAAGCATCTGCAGTCTTGCCGCAGTATTGGATTCCATGTAAAAATATGCTGCTGAATAAATCTGGGTAACCTCTCCCTGCTGGCGAATAATAATCTTTCGTTCCATCGCAAGGTTCATGTAATGCGGCTCTATATACTCTGCATCGATATCCAGAAGTGAAGCTGTACGTTCTGTAAGCTCCGGCTTTGGCAGAAAGGTATGTCCTTCTCCGGATGCCTGCAGCAGTGCATACAGTATTCCGCTGCGGATTCGAAAATCCGAATCGGTGCGGATACCGACACGGGAGGCAATTTCATCCGCTGTGCGGAACCCCACCCCGGTCACATCATCCGCCATGCGGTACGGGTTTTCCTTAATAATTCCATAAATTTCCTGCCCATAGGTATTGTAAATTTTTACCGCAAGTGTCGTGCTGATTCCATACTGCTGTAAAAAAATCATTGCCTGGCGCAGGTCTCGCTTTTCATTTACCTGGTCGGCAATCTCCATCGCCTTGTTTTTACTGATTCCCTTGACTTCGGCAAGTCTCTCCGGCTCCTCTTCGATAATCCGGAACGTATCCTGCTTAAATCTGCGTACAATCCGCGCCGCAAGTGCAATCCCGATTCCCTTAATTGCGCCGGAACCAAGATAACGCTCAATAGCCACCTCATCCTGCGGTGCTTTTTCCTCAAAGCTTTTTACCGAAAACTGCCGTCCATATGTCGGATGGTCTGTAAATTCTCCCCGTGCCTCAATATTCTCTCCTTCCGCAATATCCGGAAATACGCCTACACAGGTAAGCTCCTCCTCACCGCAGACCAGAACCAGAACTGTATAGCCGTTTTCTGTATTCCGGTAGATCATGTGGTCCACGTATCCATTTATCGTTTCCAGCTGCTGCTCCAAACCTTTATCCTCCAAATATGTACATACACAGCAAGGGAGGCTGCTTCATACAGCCTCCCCCTGTTAAAAAAAACTATCTGTTCCATGCCTTTATAATACAGTCTTCGTAAACCGTTTTCCACAGCATATCCCAGATACTGCCTGAAATTTATGCAGTACCAATATTACGTTTCATCTGCTCAAAAAGCTGCTGGGTAAGGCTTCCTCCAACCTCGTCCACCAGTTCATCCGCAACCTGCTCAATCACAGTATCCATATACATATCGGTATACTGTGAAGCCATGGAATCCTCTTCTTCTGATTTCAGGGATTTTTTAATTTCTTTCAGCATCTGCTCCACAAAATAGGATTCAAAATCCTTAATGGCACCCATTAATTCCTCATCGGAAGAATCCTTGGAAATCCTTGTCAGGGAATTCTGCACGGAGCCTGCAGCCGCGGAAGAAGATTCTGTTTTTGCTGTATTGTAATACGCTGATGTAATTCCGGAAATATCCATATGTAATCCTCCTGTTATGGTGACTGTTTCAGGTTAGGAAACCGTCTGTGCTGATTATTCTTCTGTTTTAACGCTTCAGGTTATTTGCTGTATCGAGCATGGAATCCGAAGTAATAATCGCCTTGGAATTCAGCTCATACGCCCTCTGTGCAATAATCATATTAACCATCTCATCTGCAACCTGCACATTGGAACCTTCCAGGTACTTCTCATGTACTTTGCTAAGCTTCAGCCCGGGAGTTGCACCTTCCAGCATCGGATTTCCAGATGCAGCGGTTGCCTGCAGACGGCTGGAAGAAAGCTTCTGCAGACCTGCCGGATTATTAAACTGGTAAATTCCGAAGGACTGGTTCAAAGGAACCACCCTTCCGGTTGCCACATCTTCATAGGAGATACTTCCGTCCTGTGAAAATATCATATTACCGGAAGAAACCCCTTCCGGAACCATGATTACATTTCCCTCGGTATCTAACACCGGACACCCTTCTGCATCTGTCAGCATTGTGCCGCCGTCTGCAGTCTTCGCCCATGTAAAGTTACCGTTTCTTGTATAGTAGGTTTCCCCGTCAATTCCGCGGACTGCAAAAAAGCCAAGGGAACCCGGACTTTCCAGTGCAAAATCTGTCGGACTTTCACTGGCAAGAAGCGCACCCTGTGTATACATGGACATCGTTGCCGCAACTCTTGTTCCAAGTCCGACCTGCGCGCCTACCGGCTTCTGTTCTCCGTTTGCTGTCGTTGTCCTTGTCTGTAATGTCTGGTACAGCAGGGATTTAAACTCGGTCCGCTCATTTTTATAACCGGTTGTATTAACATTTGATAAGTTATGTGAAATCGTATCAAGGTTTGTCTGCTCTGCAATCATTCCGGTTGCCGCAGTGTAAAGTGCTCGCATCATACTATTTTATCCTCCTTAAGTCTGCCTATGTAATTCCACTATGGAAAATTACATATTAAACCTTCCCAAGACTTACGACACGCTCAAGGGTGCTGTCAACGGAATTAATTACTTTCTGTCCCGCCTCATATGCCCTCTGAATCGTAATCATATTGACCATCTCTTTAATAACATTGACATTGGAAGTTTCAAGTACTCCCTGCTCCACCTGGCAGTCTGCAGCAACACGGTTGCCGCCGTCCAGAAGATTATACAGGTTCTCGCCGTATTTTTCGAGATAATCATAATTGTCAATATCCACCATTCCAAGTGTTGATACAATCTGGTCATTCTGTGTAATAAAACCAAGTTTGTTAACCTGGATTTCCGCGTTCGGATCCAGGCGGATAAAATTCTGCTCTCTTGGGTCGCCGTTCATGGCACCGGTCTGGTTCAGCACATAATCGCCATCCTTAGTCACCAGATAGCCTTCTGTATTTACCGTAAAAGAACCGTCCCTGGTATACTTTACGGAGGTTTCTCCCTGCTTGTTTGTAAAAGCAATTGCAAAAAATCCCTGCCCGTCAATGGCAAAATCCACAGGATTATCCGTCACACGAAAGCTTCCGGAATCATAATCCGTATAAACCTCCCCCAGATGTACTCCGTATGTAATTTCCCCCAGTCCTTTGGGACGGAAACCATTGGAAGAATCATCAAGACGGTATGCCATTTCATCAGCAAATGAGCGGCAGGTGGTTCCTTCTTTTTTATAACCAGTTGTGTTTGAATTTGCCAGGTTATTTGCAAGAATATCCAGCCGTTTCATCTCATTTACCATACCCATATGGGCAGTATATAAGCCTTTAACCATTTGACACCTCTTTTTCGTATGTTTGCTGTAATGTATGCATTACATGGGATATTATGTATATCGGCATTACGCCGAGATAACTTACATCTAAATTATGGAATTATGGAAATTCCGGACAGCCCAGCCGGTGGCTGAACTGTTCGCTGTATTACTCTTCGTCCCTCTTTCCTGCGAGAAATTCCACATATTTCCCGGTTCCGATTGCCACGCAGGTCATTGGATGCTCCGCAGTCATGGTATTGATGCCTGTTTTCTCTTCAATCAGTTCTTCCAGTCCGCGGAGAAGCGCGCCGCCGCCGGTCAGTACGATACCGCGGTCAGCCACGTCGGCAGCAAGCTCCGGCGGGGTTTTTTCCAGTACGGAATGCACTGCCTCTACAATCTGGAGGGTTGCCTCGCGCAATGCCTCCTCTGTTTCCTCTGAACTGACAGTAATCGTGCGCGGAAGCCCGGTTACAAGATTACGCCCCCTGACGTCCATGGTTTCATTTTCCGGAAGCGAGAAGCAGGTACCAATTTTAATCTTGATATCCTCTGCCGTGCGCTCTCCAATCAGCAGATTATGCTTTTTACGCATATAACGGACCAGGGCCTCGTCAAAATCATCCCCCGCAATTTTAACGGAAGTACTGACAACAGAACCGCCCAGCGAAATTACCGCAATGTCCGAAGTTCCTCCTCCGATATCCACAATCATATTGCCGCACGGTCTAGCAATATCAATTCCGGCTCCGATTGCAGCCGCAATCGGTTCTTCTATAATCTCCACCTCACGGGCACCCGCCTGATAGGTGGCATCCTCAACTGCCTTTTTTTCCACTTCAGTTACACCGCTCGGCACACACACACTGATGCGCGGCTTACGGAAACTTTTCTTTCCGAGCGCTTTCTGGATAAAATACTTAATCATCTTCTCTGTCACGGTGTAATCTGAAATGACGCCCTGGCGGAGTGGGCGGACAGCAACAATATTGCCCGGTGTCCTGCCGAGCATCAGTCGTGCTTCCTCCCCGATTGCCTTAATCTTATTGGTATCCCTGTCAAATGCAACCACAGACGGCTCTTTTAATACAACACCTTTTCCTTTAATATATACTAAAATACTCGCAGTACCTAAATCGATTCCGATATCTGATCCAATCATATTGACCAATTCCCCTTCCTGATTTCATCTATCTAATCCCTGCCCTGTCAAAGGGCAAAGCACAGTTATTCATATTTTATACATACAGTTCCATTATATACAATTAATTCCATTTTTCAAACCTTTTTTTTATTTCCTTTGCAATTTTCCTGCGAAAACCACCTGCCAGAGGGAACTTTTTGTATAAAAATGCCGCGGAATGGGGTTCCGGTGTTATCTTTGCATACCGGAGGACAAATCTTATTTCTGCTGTCCAAGATACGGTTTTAAAAACTTACCGGTATAGGAACCTTCTGTTTTACATACTTCCTCAGGCGTTCCCTGTGCGATAACGGTTCCGCCGCCGTCGCCTCCCTCCGGTCCCATATCTATAATATAATCAGCAGTCTTGATAACATCCAGATTGTGTTCAATTACCACAACCGTATTGCCGCTGTCCGAAAGCCTGCGCAGAATTTCCACCAGCTTGTGGACGTCTGCAAAATGAAGTCCCGTCGTCGGCTCGTCCAGCACATAAATGGTTTTTCCGGTTCCGCGCCTGCTTAACTCCGTGGCAAGCTTAATCCTCTGCGCCTCACCGCCGGAAAGCTCTGTGGACGGCTGTCCCAGTTTGATATAGGAAAGCCCGACGTCATACAGTGTCTGGATTTTACGGTGGACACTCGGAACGTTTTTAAAAAACTCCAGCGCCTCCTCCACGGTCATGTCCAGTACTTCATAGATGTTTTTTCCTTTATATTTTACTTCAAGTGTCTCCCTGTTATACCGTCTTCCGCCGCAGACTTCACACGGAACATAAACATCCGGCATAAAATGCATCTCAATTTTTAAAATACCATCGCCGCTGCAGGCTTCACACCGCCCGCCTTTCACATTAAAACTGAACCTTCCTTTTTTATAGCCCCTTGCCTTGGCATCTGCCGTTGCAGCAAACAGGTCGCGGATAATGTCAAAAACACCGGTATAGGTTGCAGGATTGGAACGCGGTGTGCGCCCGATCGGGGACTGGTCAATATCTATAATTTTATCGAGCTGTTCCAGCCCTGTAATTTCATCATGTTCCCCGGCAATACAGCGCGCCCGGTTTAAGGTTTTTGCCAGATGCTTGTACAGAATTTCATTTGTCAGGGAACTTTTTCCGGAACCGGATACCCCGGTTACTGCAGTCATCACTCCAAGCGGAATACTGACGTCAATATTTTTCAGGTTATTTTCCCTGGCGCCCTTTATCGTAATAAACCCGGTCGGCTTCCGTCTCTCATCCGGGACCGGAATTTTTTTCCTGCCGCTTAAGTAATCCCCTGTCACTGATTTTCTGCACTTCATGATTTCTGACGCAGTTCCTGCGGCAACCACTTCCCCGCCGTGTACTCCGGCTGCCGGACCGATATCGACGATAAAATCCGCGGCGCGCATGGTATCCTCATCATGCTCCACGACAATTAAGGTATTCCCCAGATTCTTTAAATTCATCAGCGCGCCAAGCAGTTTTTCATTATCCCGCTGATGCAGTCCAATGCTTGGCTCATCCAGAATATAGGCAACTCCTACCAGACCGGAGCCAATCTGTGTTGCAAGACGGATTCGCTGCGCCTCCCCTCCGGAAAGCGTGGCGGTCGCACGGGTAAGCGTCAGGTATTCCAGTCCAACCTCCTGTAAAAATCCCACGCGGGAACGGATTTCCTTTAATATCTGGTCCCCAATGTAATGCTGCTGTTCGGACAGTTCCATTTCATTTAAAAATACAACCAGATCCTTTACAGAAGAATTTGTGATTTCATAAATATTTTTATCGCAGACCGTGACTGCAAGGGAACTTTCTTTCAGACGCTGCCCGTGGCAGGAAGCACACGGCGTAATACGCATAAACTGTTCGTATTCCTGCTTCTGGGTTTCCGAACCTGTTTCCCTGTAACGGCGTTCCACATTATGGATCAGCCCTTCCCAGTTTAAGTCATACACGCCCTCCCCGCGCTGTCCTTTATAGTGTACTTTCAGGATTCTGCCGTCCCCTCCGTGAATCAGCATGTGTCGGATTTCTTTCGGAAGGTCTTTGTACGGGGTATCCAGGGAAAATCCATATCCTTCGGAAAGTGCGCGCAGTGTTGCGTACGTATAGCTGGACGAATCGGTGCAGGACTGCCAGCCCATTACCTGGATGGCGCCCTCTGATATTGCAAGATTTTTATCCGGAATCATCAGGCTTTCGTCAAATTCCATTTTGTAGCCAAGTCCGTAACACACCGGACATGCGCCAAACGGATTATTGAAAGAAAAACTCCGCGGTTCAACTTCATCCACACTGATTCCGCAGTCAGGGCACGCAAAATTCTGGGAAAAATTAATGGCTTCCCCGTCCACAACATCAATTACTGCACTTCCTTCTGAAAGGGAAAATATATTTTCCAGGGAATCCGTCAGTCTCTTTTCAATTCCCTCTTTGATCACCAGCCGGTCCACAACTATATCGATGTTGTGTTTGATATTTTTGTCCATCGGAATTTCTTCTGAAAGTTCGTACATATTTCCGTCCACGATCACCCTGACATATCCGCTCTTTTTTGCCTTTTCAAACAGTTTCTGGTGCTCGCCCTTTCGTCCCCTGACAACCGGTGCAAGCATCTGGATTTTTGTACGCTCCGGAAGTTTCATGACAGAATCCACCATCTGGTCTATGGTCTGTTTTTCAATGGCGCGTCCGCATTTCGGACAGTGCGGAATTCCGATTCTTGCATAAAGCAGACGGAAATAATCATAGATTTCCGTAACTGTCCCGACCGTGGAACGCGGATTACGGTTTGTGGATTTCTGGTCTATGGAAATCGCCGGAGGAAGTCCCTCAATGGACTCCACATTTGGTTTCTCCATCTGTCCTAAAAACTGTCTTGCATAAGAGGAAAGGGATTCCATATAACGTCTCTGTCCCTCTGCATAAATGGTATCAAACGCAAGGGATGATTTTCCGGAACCGGACAGCCCTGTCAGTACGACAAATTCATCCCTTGGAATATCGATATCCAGGGATTTCAGGTTGTGTTCACCTGCCCCCCGGATTTTAATGTATTTTCTTTCTTTCTTCGGCATATCATTTCATTCCTTTAAATAAATTATTTTTCAGTCTTTTACTCCTTAATTACAGTTCCCTCAGCATATTTTTAAGGGAAATCATCTTATCCCTGTATTCGGCTGCCGCCTCAAAATTAAGTTCTGTCGCTGCCTTCTGCATTTTTTTCTGGATATCGGCAATCAGTTTCTCCAGTTCTTTTTTGCTCATGGACTCAGGGTCTTTCGTAAATTCCATTTCCTCCGCAGCCACTTTTTTGGAAATCGCGATCAGTTCCCTGACAGATTTCTGGATTGTGGTCGGAGTGATGCCGTGCTTTTTATTATACTCCTGCTGCAGCTTCCGGCGGCGTTCTGTTTCATCTATCGCCACACGCATGGAATCCGTCATTTTATCCGCGTACATGATGACATGGCCTTCACTGTTACGCGCCGCGCGCCCGATAGTCTGGATCAGGGACGTCTCCGAACGCAGAAAGCCTTCCTTGTCTGCATCCAGAATTGCCACCAGCGTGATTTCCGGAATATCCAGTCCCTCGCGCAGAAGGTTGATACCGACCAGTACATCAAACACATCCAGTCTCAGGTCACGGATAATCTCGGCACGCTCCAGCGTATCTATATCCGAATGCAGGTATTTTACCCTGATTCCCACTTCATTCATATACTGTGTCAGATCCTCTGCCATCCGTTTTGTCAGAGTGGTTATCAGTACCTTATGATGCTCCTTTGTTTCTTTATTTACTTCTGTAATTAAATCATCAATCTGTCCTTCCACCGGCCGCACGGAAATCTCCGGATCAAGCAGCCCGGTCGGACGGATAATCTGTTCTACCTTAAGAAGTTCATGCTCTTGCTCATAGACATTCGGTGTCGCAGACACAAACAGCATCTGGTCAATTTTATTTTCAAATTCCTCAAAATTCAGCGGACGGTTATCCAGTGCAGACGGCAGACGGAAGCCGTAATCAACAAGCGTCATTTTACGGGAACGGTCGCCTGCATACATGCCCCGCACCTGCGGAATGGTGATGTGGGACTCGTCCACGATAATCAGGAAATCCTCCGGAAAGAAATCCATAAGGGTCATCGGCGCTTCCCCCGCAGCCATAAAGCTCAGATGCCTCGAATAATTTTCGATACCGGAGCAGAAGCCTGTTTCACGCATCATTTCCACGTCAAAATTAGTTCTCTCTGCAATCCGCTGTGCCTCAATCAGCTTGTCCTCTCCCTTGAAATACCTGACGCGCTCTTCCAGTTCTTTTTCGATATTGTCACACGCCTTACGTATTTTTTCCTGCGGAACAACGTAATGGGACGCCGGAAAGATAAGGGTATGCTCCAGCGTGCATTTGATTTCCCCGGTCATAACGTCCACTTCTGTAATGCGCTCCACTTCATCCCCGAACAGCTCCACACGGATAGCAGTATCGGTATTGTTTGCCGGAAATATTTCAACGACATCACCGTGCACCCGGAACGTACCGCGCTTAAAATCCATTTCATTGCGGCTGTACTGCATATCTATTAATGCCTTAATGATTTCATCCCTGTCCTTCATCATCCCAGGACGAAGCGAAAGACTCATCCCCTGCCACTCATCCGGACTTCCAAGACCATAAATACAGGACACAGAAGCAACAATAATAACGTCTTTTCTCTCTGCCAGCGCCGCTGTGGCGGAAAGGCGGAGCTTGTCAATTTCATCGTTTACCGCGGAATCCTTGGCGATGTAGGTGTCTGACTGCGGCACGTAGGCTTCGGGCTGGTAATAATCATAATAGGAGACAAAATACTCTACTGCGTTCTCAGGGAAGAACTCCTTGAACTCCCCGTATAATTGTGCCGCCAATGTCTTATTGTGCGCTATTACCAAAGTGGGTTTGTTAAGCTGCTGTATGACATTTGCCATCGTGAACGTCTTGCCGGAGCCTGTCACGCCTAGTAAAGTCTGGAATTGGTTGCCTTCTTTAAAGCCTTTGACAAGGGCTTCTATTGCCTGCGGCTGGTCGCCTGTCGGCTTGTATTCTGAATGAAGTTTAAATATATTTTGTGCAGTTTGCACAAATACCACCTCCAAAAGTCGTAATAAAAAAGTTCGTCTATTCGCCAGAAATTCGTCCAAGCACGTCTCCTATTTTGGTCTAAAACGTCCCCTGGACGAATTTGGGTCACCTATTTTAATTTTTCTCACTCTCCAACCCTCTATAAAACCATGTGGATTAGATGGTATGAAAACATACTTTAGTACATGATTATGAAAATCTGTTCCTGCCTTTCATAATATACCACAGAACTTACTTCTTGTCTATAACAAAACAAACATTTGTTCTTATGTTGACAGCTTTTATGATACCTCCCCAAGATATTCTGTTGTGTCTATTACAATTTCCAGAAGCTCTTTCTTAAACTTTTCGTCAACATCTTCCTCCGGCATTACCTCATCTATAAAATCTATAATCTCCGGTATGCAGTCTTCTATAATTCCCTTGTTATCGCCGTACACGTCCATCGTAATAATTTCCTTTGCATGTCCCATCAGCTTCGAGACTGCTTTTGGATGAAAGTCATTCTTCAGAAGCAGAGTACAGAACGTACTTCTGAGGTCGTGCCAGCGTATATCCGGAAGGCCGTTATCTGAAAGCAGTTTCTTATAATGCTTCCAATGGAAGCTCTTGCTCCGGGGCCTGCCATAGCTGGAGCAGCAGATATAATCTAAATCCTGAAACTCCCGCTTCCTCCTGTTCCTGTGTTTCTCATACAGCTTCCTTTCTTCCAAAATTGCCTCAAACACATAATCCGGAATCGGAAGTACCCGGTAGCTTGATTCACTTTTCAAACCGATCTCCTGTTTCGTAAATGTCTTGGGTGCAAAATCTTCCTTTCTGCTGTTTGGTTCGATTCCCAACTGTCGCTGTACGGTCAGCGTTCTATTTACATAATCTACATCTGAGTATTTCAGACCGTTAATCTCACTCCTCCGAAGACCCATGAGGACATTGAACAGCACCTGCATATGGATAGGTGTTTCTTTGCTCGCTTTCAATAATACCATAATCTGTTCCAATGTGAGCGTTTTTCTGGTGTCAATATTCCTCGTATGGTATGGCCTCTTCGCTATCTTTTTCGGAAGATGGATTCCCCTTGTTGGGTTCACTGCAATAAACCTGTGGTTCAACGCATAACGAAAAGAGATGTTCATAACCGACTTTACCAATCTGGCTACAGATACGGAATACTCCGCTTTATCTGTGATTTCATTACAGAAATATCCGCATCATGTTCCAATGCAACATATTCCAGAAAGGCATCCACAACTACATATCTTTCATCCGGATCAATATATGCATCCAGCTCGGCTGCCTTATCCCTAAGCAGCTTATAAATTTCAAAGGCGTAATAAGAAAACAGCTCATAAGGATAAAAATAATTTTGCTGCGCAATTCCCTTCTCAACATCTATCATCAAAAATTCAGAATCCATTTTACAATCATAAGCCTTCTGCCCAGACAGATACCATAACGCCCATATTGCGCTCCGGCTTCTGTTTGGGAACAACCCCGGATAAGTCTTGTAAAGCAGATGGGTTTTTATCCCACCACCAATAACACCGAATGCCGTATAGTCCTCCGTATCCAAAACGCCCAGTCCCAAATCCTCATAATTCGCTGCTGTTTCGTATGTATCAGGATCATATTCTTCTTCATACTCATCTGCAAACACACACAAATTATAAACAACTTCCCTTAACCAATCAGCATCTGCACGACCAAATGCAGCTCTGTACTTGTCAAGTTCCTTTGCCCTTTTATTCGCAAGCGTTTTTCTAATAATTGGACATTCATTTCTAAGAATTTTCGATTTAAAGTAATCAGCGTCCTCATCCATTTCTTCCAACAGCTCAACATCCATAATCTCCAGATAGTCATCCTGATCTTTGGCAAAATTATCGTATGATTCCCGTATAATTGCCTTATAATTTTCTGATAATTTTTTTGCAGAAGCCGCATCTGGTTTTTTCCCACTCACCCCAAATTTCGTCTGCAGTCTGACAAAATCTTCGTTTGTCATCCCAGTACCGCCACTTGTTTCGATAAAGCGCTGAAAATAAGCATCAAAATTTTTCTTGATTTCTGCCATAACTTTATTTACATGCTCAAAATCGTAGCATATATCTTCCACATGCAGTGCATAGCTTCATCATCAGTGCTTAATGTCTTGAAAGTGCCAAGATCTCTTGCACATCTTTTTCCATCTGCGACATATTCAATCCACAGATCCAGATAGATCCCCTCGTTTCCCCCGTAATCCAGCTTATTCCGCAAGCCGTACTCATAATTTTTGATCGGCACCGGGTTATGCGTTGCCAGCCCATAATCCAGAATATCCGGCAGCTTGCCTTTCTCTTTCAGAATTTTGCAGATGGCGTCAAACAGTTCCTCCGTTGTCATTGGTCTTTTCCTCATGTTTTTCATATCGTTCTTCTCCTTCTCCATTTTTGATGAAAAATAAGGGCATTCCATTCAAAGTAGAGATGGAATACCCAAATATCCTGCTGCATTATTCAATTTTTGCCGTTTCCGTGTTCCTCATAGCGGCGAATCAGTTCCGACATTTGATTGCCGTTAAGCAATATATCATTGCCGTCCGCATCCTTAACGATGAATCTGATTTCCTCACTTGGCTCTCGCGGCCCATGCAATCTCAGAACATCATCCTCCCGGCTCATCTGTTTCTTTTTCCTCTTTAGGAATCCCCTGAACCTAAAGAATTTTTTATTCCGTTTCTTCTTTTCAGCTTCCACTTATTATCACGCCTCCAAATAAGCATAAAAAGAGGGCATTCCATATTATTTTATGGAACACCCAACACTTTTTATTTTATAGACATCTATCACATAACTGTCATTATATCCCATTATTATTTTTAAAAATCATTTCCCCTTGCATTTTCCATCAAGTCACAAAACTCTTTCGGAGTGATTGCCTTTGTTTCCGCTGTGGTAAAATCCTTTACATTTCTTGTCACAATATAGTCTGCTGCTACACTGACAGCACATCTGTCCTGCAGACAGTCTTCAAAATCCTTAAAATCAGAATTTTCTATTGCCTTAATCACTTCTCCCTGATCTGCACCTGCAACAGTGAGTACCTTACAAATATTCAATAAAATCTCCCTGCGGATTTTTTCAGACGATTTCCTCAATATAAACCAAATGTTCGGAAGTGAATGAAATGCCACATATCCATTTACACCATCTTCACCACACCATGTCATCACACCCTTGGAAGCTTTATAAAATTCTTCTCTTTCACAGTAATAATCAATAATTACGTTTGTATCAACCAATACTACCATATTTTGCTTCCCTCGCTTCTTCCAGTTCTCTGTCAGGATCAAAATCCGCTGGAAAGGTAAACTCTGCCCTCAATTCATCCATTCTCATAAGTGCTTTTTTCTTGTCAGATAATGGTTTCTGCGAATCCATTCTGCCGACATCAGGATTCCCTATCTCTATAGACCGGACATACGCCCTGATAATCTCCAATAGCGGCTCTCTATACGCTTCGCCTATTCCAGACACGGATTTAAGCACCTGCATTTCCCATGTAGACATCCTCCATACCACCTTTCAAAACATCCCTTGCCCATCACTTTCATAAATATGGCAGAAAATACGCCAGTTTAACTAACCATTCTTTATCCTGCCCCAAACATTTCTGCAATTTCATCATTGCAATCATCAAAATCGTCCAGTACCACAAATTTTCCTTCTGCAATTCCAATTCTCTTAGATGTGCTTTCCACCTGCAACGATTCCATAAAATTATCTATTTCTGGTTTCGCAAACTCTGTCAATGCTGATGCCATGTAACCATCTCCTATACATTTGAATCAGATTAGAACATATTTGCCTTCTAGAATTTATTATAATCCCTTTTCGTCATTTTTACAACAGATTCCTCTCTGTACTCCACACTTAAAATAATATCGCGCATCACATTTATAAACACTTCCTGGACGAATGAAAGTAACCTGTTGTACCTTTTCTATAGGGTGTTATCCAGTCTATTTATACCATATATTCCACAAAATATGGACTAAACAGCACAAGCAGGCACTATATGTAGATTCAAATTTTAGGTTTCGTAATAGGACACAAAATACTCTACCGCATTTTCAGGAAAAAATTCTTTAAATTCCCCATAAAGCTGTCCTGAGAGCGTCTTATTATGTGATATGATCAGCGTCGGCTTCTGAAGCTGCTCTATAACATTTGCCATGGTAAAAGTCTTACCGGAACCCGTAACCCCTAGTAAAGTCTGAAATTGATTGCCCTCCCTGAAGCCTTTGACCAGCTCGGCGATGGCCTGGGGCTGGTCGCCTGTGGGCTTGTAGGTGGCATGAAGTTTAAACTCTGGCATATGAAAACCTCTCTTTCACAGAATTACTATGACTACTATCAGCCACAAAATTCGTGTAATTTCTTGTTTTTCGGTTGGCTAATAGGCGAACTTTTCGGATTACACGAATGAAAGTCACAAATTTATAGTCATAACTATTTACAAAGCAGACTGCTTCATATTCTATATCATATAAATTAGCAATGTCTTTATTTTCCGCTATCATATTACTTCGGCTGTTAAATATCGCAATATTTAGCAGCCATATTTTGCAATA
>CANOLA010000005.1 GCA_947566705.1 uncultured Lachnospiraceae bacterium
CAAAAAAGACAAGAAAAATACAGTGCATTCCCATCAGTGTGCCGTTGAGAATATATTCAGTATTATAACTTATCTGTGCAATTTTATTGTGCTCCGGAAGCAGTTTCTGCGTGCTTCAAGTATCATTGTCTTTGTGGAAATAATTGTACATATGTTTCTGACAATTCTGTGCGTGGGGACCGGAAGCGGATTCCAGCAGTATTACATCGGCTGTGCTGCTGTTATATTTTTTATGGAGTATTTTATCCAGCGGCTGGGAAAACAGCCTGCAAATTCTCTCCTGCTCTGCGCCATTGACGGCATCTGTTATCTTACCAGTGTTTACCTGTCATGGACACGCGGCGCAAAATATGAGCTGAAACCATTTCCAACCATGGTCATGCAGCTGTTCAACCTGTTTGTTGTGTTTGTTTTTATTACTATGTTCCTGCTGGCAATTATGGTTAAAACCGCCAGCTACTATGAAGGAGAACTGACCAGGCAGGCAGAACATGACCGTCTGACCGGTATGTATAACCGCCAGTATATGATTGAATATCTGACAAATGTGGAGAATGCATCTGACCGGCCTGCCTACTGGCTTTCGATTCTGGATATTGACGATTTTAAGAAATTTAACGACCGGCATGGGCATAACTGCGGTGATTATGTACTTTGCGAGATTTCCAGGATTATTTCCATGCAGTGCAGAAGGCAGGTATCCTGCCGCTGGGGAGGCGAGGAATTCCTGATTCTCGGTCATGCGGGCAGTGCTCCGGACGCAGCACAAAAAGAAGCAAAAGAACTTCTGGAAATGCTGCGCCGGGAAGTGGAACACCATTCCTTCGTCTACCAGAACCAGCGGCTGGTTCTTACAATCACACTGGGAATGCAGGTATTTGATAATTCTTCAAGCATAGATGAATGGATTAACTCAGCGGACCAGAAACTCTACGTTGGAAAATCTTCCGGTAAAAACCAGCTGGTATGTTAAAAAAGACGGGGCACATGCCCCGTCTTTAAAATGCTCTTTTTATAAATGTAAGTCCAATCGGGTGCGGTCCTGTATGCACCCCAATGGTTGCTCCAATCTGGAACAGCTCCGCTTCTTTTACACCGCTGTATGCTGCCATGCTGTCCAGAAACTGCTTCTGAAATTCCATGCCTTCTTCTTTGTCATAACCATAACCGACATTAAATACATAGTCATCCGGATTTTCCCCGGATTTTTCAAAATGCTTCCGGCATAAATCAAGCAGTGTCTGTTTACCTTTTTTCCGGTTACGGTAAATGCCCGCCGGAAAAATCTCGCCCTCTTTCAAAATTATCAGGGGCTTGATATTCAGGCTTTTGACTGCAGCTCCCATCACTTTTCCGATTCTGCCGCCGTGCACCAGATAATCAAAGCTGGCAACGGTAAAAATAATTCTGCCGGTCGGTATCATTTCCCTGATGCGGGAAACCGTATCCTCAAACGTCCAGCCTGCCTGCTGCATCCGCACTGTCTCCCTTACCAGCAGCCCCTGCAGAACTGTGTTTACCATGGTGTCCAGCACTTCAATCCTTGCATCCGGATGCGCCTCTAAAAGCATTTGCTTTGCATTCATTGCGGAATTATACGATCCGCTGAATTTCGTTGTAATACACAGGCACAGAATATCTTTTCCTTCCGCCACACACTGTTCAAAAACGTCCAGATAATCCTGGACTGACGGCATGGACGTCTTGGGAAAACAGTCAGGCCTGTCCACCATTTCCTGGTAAAAATCCCTGACTGCAACCTCTTCTATTTCTTTCTGGTATGTCTCCCCGTCAAAGGAAACATAAAACGGTACGACCCTGACTCCAAGCTCTTCTGCGCGCTCTTCGCCAAGGTCGCAGGAACCATCTGATATAATCTGATATGACATATTATCCACCATCCATTCATTCATGTACAACGTAGTTTTAAAAACTACTTATGATTATACCAGTATTTTTCCATTCGTCAATGGTTATTTGAACTATTTTACCGAACCGTTACTTTTTTCACTTTGCTGTAGGCACCGTAATATTTTTTGCCGCCGATTACCACATAACTGCGAACCTTGTAATAATAGGTTCCCCGTGCCATTCTGGAACTCTGGTATCTGGTTCTTGTAGATTTGCTGTATGTGCTGATCTTTTTGAAACCGGAGCCTGACTTTGTAGAACGGTAAAGTACGTATCCGTCCGCGTCCTCATCCTCCTGCCATGTAATAGTCACTTTTCTGCCAGACGCCTTGCCGGATTTTACTTTCTGTTTTTTAGGAACAATGACAAAGGTTTTGGAATTTGTGCCCAGATAGTTTCCAATTCCTGTAATTGTAATCTTTGCACGCCCCGGAAACAGGTTATCCTCATAGTTAATGATATAGTCTGTATTCGGATAGAGAACGGTATTATTCATCGTAACCTGGACATCCGGATAAAGCACATCACCAGTATAGGCAACCTGTTTTGCCACGGTTATTCTGGCATGGGAAATATCCGAATCAATAATTTTGAATGCCGCAGTTTTTGTTCCGCTGTACCCGCCCTTTCCGGTTACGGTAACGGTAGCCGTTCCGACGCCTGTATTGTTGTAATAGGTCAGTATATAATCCCTGTTTTCCGTCAGAATAGTGGAACCAAGCCGCACTGTCACACGCGGACGTATCTGGGAACCGGTATAACGCTGGTCCGGTATTGCATCTATTGTCGCGCCGGAAAGGCTCTGTCCGTAAATCAGGAAGTTTGCCGTTATGATGCCGTTGTACTGTCCGATACCCGTAATTGTCACGGTTGCCGTTCCAACATCAATATTATTTCCATATGACAGGGTATAGTCTGTATTCTGCCGCAGGACTGCGTTGTTCATCCGCACTGTTACAGACGGGGTAAGCGCATATCCGGTATAACGCTGGTCCGGTATCAAATCCACGGTAGCTTTCTTCAGGCTCATGTCCTCACTCACCGGTCCCTGGCCGACCAGAACCGGAATGGATACCTGCGGTCCGCCCAGTGTACACTGGATATTCAGTGTCGTTCTTCCGTTTGAAACAGCCCTTAACGTATTTCCGCTTATGGTTGCTATACTTGTATTTGCCACACTCATATAAAGTGTCTGCCGGAGCGGACAGTATTCTTCCGCAAGGGAACCGCGGAAATGGTCTTCCAGCTTCACTGATTCATAAATTCCTGAAAGGTCTTTTGAACCGCCGACATCCAGGCCGATTGCGCTTCCTACTGCCGTGGTGTCTATTCTGTCCGCCTGGATTTTTGCACTGTCAATTCCGATTCCGTATACAATCGCCTCACCGTCATCTGCCGGAACTGCAGTTGTACGCGGTGCCTTATTGGAAAAAAGCTCTACCCAGTAATCGCGTCCGTTGTATTTGACATGCCCCACACCGACAGAAATATAAGCAGAATTTAACATATTTCTCCGGTGACCCTGACCTTCATATTTTTCATTTGCCTCTGTCCAAGCCTTATGCACGTCTGATGCAGAAGTAAAGCCAACTGCAATATTTTCTGCGGATGTACTTCCCGCCTGGCCGATTCCGCAGTCATCAAACGCTGTCCAGTAGTTCCTTCCGTCCGGTCTTCCGTGGCTGTATACCAGCGCGATTTCTGCAGCACGCTTCATTGCCACTTCCTCCAGACCATAATCATACACCAGGGGCCTTAAGTTATTAAGCTGCTCTTTTTCTGAACTGCCTGGTTTCCAGTACCATGAATCGTTGGTATTCTGCCGGATGGAATTAATCATTCCAAGAAGCGTCCGTGCTTCTGACTGCCCGTAACGCACATGGATATTCACGCTTCTTATATCCGCTGCCTGCACCTGAGCCACCCTTCCAAACGGGAGCAGTGCAAATACCAGCACAAATACTATCAGCCGTTTTAATATGTTTCTCTTTTTCATATCTGTTTTCCTCCTTTTCTGGCGTCAGCCATTACCTCAAAATCCTCTACCGGAATTGGTTTTGAATATAAATACCCCTGGATTGTTTCACACCCAAGCCGGTTTAAAAAGTCTGCCTGAGGCTTTGTTTCCACACCTTCTGCCACAATTGCCAGCTCCAGTCTGTTTGCCATGTCAACGACAGATTTTAGAATAATGTTTCCCCTTTCATTTTCCCCGCCTGACAAGAATTTTAAATCCAGTTTTAATACATCCACCGGCACATCCTTTAATGTGTTCAGCGACGAATAACCGCTCCCGAAATCGTCCATTTCCACTATAAATTTACGTTTCCTGAGTTCTCCGACCACATCCAGTATCTCATTCCCCTGCTCCACATAGGCTGACTCTGTGATTTCCAGTCTCAGTTCATCAGTTGTAATACCATATTTTTGCATCATTTCTGTAAATACTGACAGAAGATCAAGTTCCAGTATATCAATCCTTGATATATTGACAGAAATCGGAATTACACTTCTTCCCCGTTTTTTCCAGTCTGCGATTACGCGGCATGCTTCTTCCCAGACAAACCGGTCCAGTCTGGTAATAAATCCGGTCTTTTCAAATACAGGAATAAATTCAGCCGGTGAAATCATTCCTTTGTCCGGATGTATCCAGCGTACCAGTGCCTCACAGCCGGTGAGTTCCCCGGTCCGGTGGTTTACCTGCGGCTGTAAATAAATCTGGAACTGTTTTTCCAGAAGCGCCTGCTGCATTTCTGATGTTATCTCTGCCTCCCTGAGCATTTTAAGACGCAGGGATTTATCATAATATGCAATATCCACGCGGTTGCTTTTCATGACCAGCGTCAGTGCAAGAATCGCGTGATCGAGAATCAGGTTGACGGATTCCTCTGCATCATCCGCAATACACAGCCCCACATTCAGCGACAGCGGAAATTCCAGTTCGTAGGAATCACAGATCTGGTTCAGCTTTTCCATAAACGCATCCATTCTGTCCTGCGAATACGGCAGGCAGACTGCAAAATCATCTGAGTTCAGCCGTGCACAGGTGCTGTTTTCCTGCAGAAACCCATCCAGCTGCCCTGCAAGATACCGGAGAACATTTTTTCCTGTCTTGTAACCGAATAATTCATTGATAACCGTGAATTTTCGGATATTTACCACTCCGATCACATAGGTGGTCTCAGGACTGTCCCTCATCAGCTTTTTGGCCGCCTTATAAAATGCCTCACGGTTTGCAATCCCGGTCAGGGAATCGGTCATGTAAAGCCGTCTGTTTTCCTCCTGGGTATAGTGAATACAGTTATTTTTCCGGTTATAACCGTATGCAATTGCATATACCATGTCCCTGCAGGACGGATAACCGCAGTAACCACAGTCAATATGACGGGATTCCTCTGTATGCTTGTGCATAATCTCAAAGATTTCATGATAGGTATCTTCCGGAATCCGGTACGGCTGCTGGTATTTTTCCTGGAAAGTTCTTGTAAAATCATTCCAGTCCAGTTCTGCAAAATGCTCTTCCATGCGTTTGCGGTTTTCCTTGCGCTCCTGCGGCAAAATTCCCTGGTTTGCTGCACGCGCGGATATTTCTTTCCCGCTTCTGATTGCTGCAACCGGGTCAAAGTCGGCAACCGCCGTACCATTTACACAGCCGCTGGGACATGCGAGCAGATCCAGTACAACCGGCTCGGTTTTCTCCTTCTTTAACGTCTTTTCCCACCGGTCAAAAAAATCCGGCTTGTCAAATACGTCATCTTCTGATATCAGTGTATGGCCGCTCTCAAGATACAGGGAAAGATTCTTTACCAGCCCCCCGTTCACCGGATACATTCCGCCCAGGCTGTATTCTGTAAGGTCTGCTCTGCCATCGTATCCGGACAAATCCAGTCCCTCAAACTGTGTGTCCAGATGCTCGAATGTTACATTATAATCTATATATCCTGCGTTTTCCTCTGCATGTATTTCGTCCCATTTTGCCAGACACGGACCAAGAAAGGCAATCCTGTTTTCATCCCCCAGGTACTTCTTTACATAAACCGCCAGGCATAAAAGCGGTGACTGCACCGGTATCAGCCGGTCAATGTACTGCGGCCTGTATGCCATGATATAATTCTGAATCACGGTACACGGCTGCGTATAGTAAGATTTGCCGGGATGTTCCTCAAGATATTTCACGGTCGCCCATGCAGATATATCAGCGCCAAGCGCCACATCATAAATCTTATTTACCCCAAGCGATTTCAGGTAACCAAGAATCTGATTCGCTTTTTTTCCATATGTAATGTAAAAAGACGGTGCAACGGCAAGGGAAATCTTCCCGCCTTCCCTCAGCGCCCGCAGAAACTCTGCCGTATCATCCAGAAACTCCCTGGCACCGTGCGGACATGCCGTCATACAGCGTCCGCAGTGGATACATTTGGATTCATCCACTTCTATCCGGTTCTGTCCGTCTTTTTTTACGGAAACATTGGCTTCAGGAACCGGACAGGCTACAATACACCGGTTGCAGCCAATGCATTTATCATTCGTAAATACAAGGTGCTCCTTCTGTTTCGACATCTATTCCACTCCCTTCCCCACTCATTCAAAGACCAGCGTAATCAGCGTCTGATTCAAATGCGTATTGTAAAGCTGTTCTCCAAATCCTGTAAAACAGAAAAAGGCATTTCCAAAAACCTTTGCATAGGCATCCCTGAATTCCTCCACAAAATTCTCTTTCCGGAATAACTGTGTTCTGGAATAACAGTTAATCATTATCCCAAGCCCCGGCTTTTGCACGTCCTCTTTTATCCGGCGGATAGTATCTTTTGTAATCTCCCGGTAGTCCCCCAGATCCAGAAGTACCATCCTGGTATTTCCATAGACACTGGCATAAAACGTAATACTTCCATCCGGCAGAATTTCATTGCCGTCTGTCATATATATGTCCCCTGCACTCTGCCGCCCCAGCGGATGAACAAGAAGCATTTCCGAAAGTCTGTCAACGCCTACACCCATGGTTTCTGCAAGTACGTCCGCCGCCGGCCTGTCATCAAACTCCGATACTTTTCTCTGACGGATATTTACGTCAGTGGCAAAAAAATAGTTTTTTGTCGGATGGTAAATGTCCTCACGGTAAAGACAGACCTTCCCGTGTCTATTATGTAAGAGCATAAAAACCGCCGCTTCCCGGTATACGGTGCCGTTATAACTGACAAGATTCTGCTCCGGCGCGCCTTTTATTCCGGTTGAACCACCCGCAACGGGAATATGGCAGGCATCAAGCTCTTTATTTAATGTATCCAGCACCAGTTCCTCACAGCTGTAAAATGCGGCAGTAAATTCAAGACAGACTGTGTTCTGCATCTCGGAAAGCTTCTGCACACAGTCCGCAATACGTCCCCTGTATTTATCAGGATAACGGCTGATTTCTTCCAGAACCCCGCCGTGGCATTCTATACCATCATCCAGAACACAGACCGTCAGGCAGCCATCCTCTGTACTGCTTTCCGTAAACACGGTGGCGGCAGTAACCCCGAACACTTCTGCATTTGGAAATCTCTGTTTAAATTCCTGCGTAAAAAATTCAAAATTATCATCCGGGGCGAAAAAAAGTACTGTTGACGGTTCAAAGGAAATCTGTCCGGCGACTTCCCCGGCTGCCTCCGCTGCCTGCGGTGCGCTGCTGGTATATACTTCGTATCTCATATGCACCTCCCCATTTGAACATCAGTCTATGCCTTATTTTATCATATTTTCTTAAAATTGCACAGTAGTTTGAGAGAAATTGACGTAAAAAAGGCTGTTGTTCTGCAACAACAGCCTCTGGTTACACTGCCACGACCCCCAGGATTTTTACCCCCTGCTTTTCTGTCATGGCATGTATGTTTTCCAGGGAAGCAAACCTGCTTACCCCCAGTTTCTCTATATATACTACTGCACCTGTCTTTGTCATATTTTCATATGATTCTGCATCCCGTTCTACGGACCTGCCGTAGGATGCCGTAATATTTTCTTTCTTTAATGCCTGAACCAGCCCCGCAACCATGCGCTCCTCTTCTTCCGCCATCACGTAGGAGGAAGTCAGATACACAGAGGACAGCCCTTCTTTCCGGCATGTTACTTTCAGGTTGGTTGCCAGAAGCCGCTGCTCTTCCTCCGCAGACAGCCTGCCCCTGTAACGCAGCCTATTTATCACTTTGTCTATTCCATTTCCAAACCTTTTTTTCACGGCTCTGTGGCAGGACATGTCCGCCATGAGATAATAACCAAAACACCTGGTAAAATCTTCAGTTGTCTTTAATGAAGGACCCATTACATAAACCAGGACCAGAACCATTGCGGCGAGAAACAGACCGATTACCAGCCCGAACAGTACGTATTTTACCAGTCCGCTTGTGGCAGAAACAGCCGGAACCTGTCCGCTGTTATCTGCTTCTTCAGGCTCTTTTCCAGTTTCTTTATCCGTTTCTTCCCCTGCAGTCTGGCTGATGATTTTCTCATATGCCGCTTTCTGGTTTTCTGTCATTGTGTTTAACAGATTGTCCAGATTTGTCCTGGCACCTGTCAGCTCCGACTGAAAACTCTGCCTTCTGGTAGCAAGGTCCGTGTCCACAACCACACCTGCACTGGAGTCACGCAGTGACAGTCTGTGTGGAGCCAGCGTTTCCGCAAGCGTCTGTGTGTACCCGTCCAGAACCTGCTCAATTGCTTCAGCAAGCTCTGCTGCCTCACTTTCCGTACTTCCTATCACTTTGACAGAAAAAAGTGCATATGCTATATCCGACTCTTCGTGGTAGCTTGTCACGCCTCCCTCTGTCGTAAAGTTTCCGGTTTTATATGCAGGAATCCCCTCCAGTGGTTCTGCGGATACAAGCTCGGAAACAACTGTTTTATCCAGCTTTCCGCTGATATCCGAGATTTCCGCTGCTGCTGCGCCGGAATTCAGATAACCGGTATAGGACTGCATGACAAGTTCCGCATTTGCACTCATACCGTCTTCTGCAGCCTGGTCCTTTTCTGTCTGCACGGTATAATTCAGAATCCGGACATTTTCGTGATATGGATCCAGATTAATATAAACGGAAGTGTTTTTATAATCCATATTTAATTTCAGCTGTTCCGCGAACATAACTGCATTATCCACTGCTGCCGCCTCTGATTCTGTCAGGGCATCATACGCCGGGTTCTCTCCTGTTTCCTCAGCCTTCTCCTGTGCTTCCAGCTCACTCTGTGCTGCAGCAATACCGGAGGTATTTTTGTAAACCCGGTAGCAGCCTGTCAGTATGGCACAGACCAGCATACCAAGGGCAAGGACACGCCAGCCGCAGCAAATATACCAGAACAAGTCAACCAGGCTGATTTCCTGATATCTCTGGGGTGCATTATTCATAACTTTTTTCTCCAATCTGCATTTAATTTCTTTGTATGGAATATGTAGGAACTATACGCTGAACCCATACCCGGATATCCTCCGGTTCAGTTACTACATAATCTTTTAATTCCTCCAGCTCCCGCAGGAACTTCTCTTCATCAAATTCTATCGGCCTGCCAATATGGATCATGTGATTTTCGGTATCCTGCATGCCCTCTTCATCCATCAGCATTTCTTCATAAAGTTTTTCCCCCGGCCGCAGTCCGGTAAATTCTATCCGGATATCCTCACCGGGCTTGTGTCCGGATAATAAAATCAGGTTATTTGCCAGGTCTAAAATTTTGACCGGCTCACCCATATCCAGCACAAATATTTCCCCGCCTTTTGCGAATGCTCCTGCCTGCAGCACCAGGGAAACCGCCTCCGGAATCGTCATAAAATACCGGATGATATCCGGGTGTGTAACGGTTACCGGTCCGCCTGCCTCTATCTGCTTTTTAAACAGCGGTATGACAGAACCGTTGGACCCCAGCACGTTTCCAAAACGCACGGCAACAAACTCCGTCTCAGAACGTCTGTTATATGTCTGAATAATCATCTCACAGATTCTCTTTGTCGCGCCCATGATGTTTGTCGGATTAACCGCCTTATCCGTGGAAATCATGACAAATTTTTTGACATGCGCCCGGTCAGAGGCAAGCACCACTTTCCATGTACCCAGAACGTTGTTTTTTACCGCTTCATTCGGGGATTCCTCCATCAGCGGCACATGCTTGTGCGCTGCTGCATGGTATACGATATCCGGCTTATAACGGGCAAATATGTCATCCATCCGCTTGGTATTGCGGACAGAAGCAACAAGCACCACCAGGTCAAGCCACGGGTATTTTGTTTTCAGCTCCTGCTGGACATCATATGCATTGTTCTCATATATATCCACAATAATCAGGCGCTCCGGCTTATGCCCTGCTACCTGGCGGCAGATCTCAGAACCAATCGATCCGCCCCCTCCCGTTACAAGGACTACTTTTCCTGACACATAGCCAAGTATGGAATCCAGGTCCACCTCAACCGGTTCCCTTCCCAGAAGGTCATTGACATCCACTTCCTTAAGTTTGGAAACAGATACTTCACCATTTATCATCTGGTACATACCCGGCAGACGTTTGAGCTCGCAGCCTGTTTCCTTGCAGATGTCAACAATTCCTTTTATCTCCTGTGCTGATGCGGAAGGAAGGGCTATCATGATTTCCTGCACCGTCAGTTCTTCACATGCCTCAAGTATGCAGTCCCTGTTTCCAAGAACACGCACCCCGTGGATATAGGTTCCTTTTTTGGACGGATTGTCATCCACAATTCCCACGATGGTCATGCTGACTTCTTTGCTGTTGGTAATTTCCTTAATCAGGGCGCTTCCGGCTTCGCCCGCACCAATAATCAGAATCCGTTTCCGTTTTGCCCTGTCAATAAAGACATGTCCCCTGACTATCCGCACAAGCCTGTAAAAATATCTGCCAAACAGCGTAAACGCCAGAAGAAACATTCCATACAGCAGAAAATAGCTGCGCGGCAGGGGAAGTCCTTCCCCGTTCCGGTATACCGCCATAATACACAGCATGTTTACTATACCATCAATGATACACGCTGATACCACATACAAAAGCTCTGTTGTACTTGCATAGCTCCAGAGACTGCTGTACAGGTGAAGCAGCCCGAAAACCGCAATGGTTATGATTTCGCTGATAATAATTGACTTCCACAGCACCTGCGAATAGTTGTCAGGCACCTGGCTCCAGCGGAAATCAAACCGAGCGGATAATGCCATGATGCAGGTTAAGCCCACAGCTGCAATATCATAACATATCAGAAATAATCTTCTTGTCCATAATTTTATATCCATTTTACCATACTATTTCTTTCGTCTATTATAATCTTTCTGTACTTACCAACTCGTATTCTACCACACACGGCTGTCTGATTCAATCTGTTTTATTTTCCAGTTAAAACAGTCCAGCCGCTGTCATCCCTTTGCTTTACGGATAAACGTAAGGGCAAGTGTTCCCGCACCACAGTTGCTTGCGATGGAGGAGGACGCCTGCAACAGATATACCCGTTCAAAGGAGCAGTACTTCTGTATGGTTTTCTGTATATTCTCCAGGCTCTGTCTGTCCATCCCGACATAAGTGATAAACAGTATTCTTTTATCTATGTTCTCCGGATGTTTAAACATCCTGCGGATGTAATGGCCGGTCACATGCGCAAAACTGCCGGTAAAGAGTGTGCTTACCGTCATTTTGCTTTTCCTGAGGGTTATCAGCGGATGCATCATCATGGTTTCGCTGAGAATATGGATTTTTTTTGATATTCTTCCTCCCAGATACAGCCTGCCGGTATGGGATACGATAAAACTGCAGGAAATACGGTTCCTGAACTCCTGAACCTGTTCCACAATTTCTTCCAGCGGTGCATTATGAACTGCCATGTTCGCTGCAAACAAAGCCACAAGCCCCTGTCCGCTGGTAAGACAGCCGGAATCCAGTACTGTGACATTTTCAAAGGATTTCGCCGCCTCTTTTGCATATCCATACTCTTCCCCGGTGTCTTTTGCCATTGCTATATGTATGATATTCTGGGCTTCTGTCAGCTTCTCCGCGAAGAAATTGACATAATCTTCAACCTGCGGCGCCTGTGAAACGCATTCCCCTCCCTGCTCCATATGGTTTAAAAGACCATCCGTATCAAGCTCCCTGCCGCAGACAAAACGGCCTTTTTCCGTAAGGATATAGCTGGGACAGACACAAATCCCCATCTGCTCCATCAGTTCCGCCGGCAGATCCGATACGCTGTCTGTTGTTATCATCAGAAGATCCCTTGTTTTTTCATCAAATACAATCACATCTTTTCCAATATCCGCCTGAACCGGCTCTTCCCCCAGAATTACCAGTTCCTGCGGCAGAATATTCATTACGGCGGCTTCCAGCAGGGCACCGTTTACCGGCTTAGGAAGGTAGCCCTTAAAGCCTTCGTTCTTATAAAGAAGCTGGTTTTCACTGCCTGCATTTGCCGTCAGGGCAATTACTGGTACATCGCGGCACATTCCTGCGGTCTGCGCACGGATGGCATGCAGACATTCAATTCCGTCCATTCCCGGCATCAGGTGGTCCATCAGAATTCCGTCATAATGACGGTTCAGTGTCAGTTTCAGGCATTCCTCCCCCCCCGATGCAGTGTCAATCTGAATCCTGGTATCCCTTAAAAGTTTCTTTGCCACCACCAGGTTCATCTCATTGTCATCCACAATCAGCAGATGAGCCTTCGGTGCCTCAAAACTCTGTTTGTACTGTTTATGGTTTTCCATCCGCACACGCGAATCCAGAGTAAAAGTTCCAAGTGCCCGCTCATCCACAATCCCCTGTTCGAGTGTAACAAGGAACGTGCTTCCTTTGGTATAGACGCTGTTAACCGTAACTTCCCCATCCATCAGATTTACGAGCTGCTTGACAATACTCAGTCCCAGTCCGGTTCCTTCTATATGACGGTTTTTCTCTTCCTCCACACGCTTAAAGACGCTGAACAGTGTTGGAATATCCTCCTGCTTGATTCCTTCCCCGGTATCTTCCACGGAGTAATAAACGCATACTCTGTTCAGGGATTTGCGTTCACACCGGACAGAAAGCGTAACGGAACCCTGTCTGGTATATTTCACCGCATTGTTTAACAGATTGATAAGCACCTGTTTGATACGCACCTCGTCACCATAGAGCTGGCTTGGCATGGATGCATCAATATCAAGATGAAATTCGAGCCCCTTTTCCTGCGCCTTAATCCAGATCATGTTTATGATGTCAGAAAAGAATGCTCCGGTTTCATAGGAAACATTAATAATTTCCATCCTGCCGGACTCAAGCCTTGACATATCCAGAATATCATTAATCAGTGTAAGCAGCATTTTACTTGCTCCCTGGATATTCCTTGAATTCTCCACAACCTCTTCTGTAACCGCACTGCGCAGATTCATCTCATTTAAACCGATAATTGTATTAATCGGTGTACGGATTTCATGGCTCATACTGGAAAAGAAATGGTTTTCAGCCTCATTCAGTTCCTCGATTTCCTGTTTCTGCTTCCGTGTAATCCGGTTCTCCTCCCGGTAGATATGGTTCTGGAACCATATCATAAAACTTGTCAGGCTTCCGACCACAACTGTAGTGATGGCAGAATCCAGATAAGCCACGGGTTTTGTGTGCTGTATGACAAATTCCGGATTAAAATAAGCGATGTAGTAACACGCAAATGTGGCTATGATGCTAATTACGTATAAAATTCTCCTGCCTGTCCCGTGCAGGGTAAGGCTGATATACACGAAAAAGAATCCGAACCACAGCGGTGTTCCTCCCTCCATTCCGCCCGCGGTAAAAAAATTGACCGGGCACAGTATCAAAAGAAACAGCGCAATTAACACCGCTCCACGCTCAATCCGCTTTTTGGCAAGACTGTTTGCCACCACAGTAATGACATAGGCAAGGCAGACAAACAACACTATGAGATTCTCTATGTTTTCACCACTGATCAGGCTTACCACAACCATCAGGACCAGTGCAATGATTCCGATGCCTGAAATCAGGCGGAACATCCGCTCCTGCAGATCCACCTCGTAATCCATGATTTTTGAAATATACCGCTTAATCACGTATTTACTCCTCCTTTTCCTATAGTCCCCTGAAACCGGACCAAATACGGTCTATTCCATCTGAACGCTGTCTTCAATTCCCTGGCAGACTGCATCATATGCCATAAGCAGTGCTTCATGGTTCTGCCGGATAAATGCTTCATCACCATTTTTACCCGCCTTTTCCAGGGCTTTTGCCTGTCCGGACAGCTCCTGGGCACCAAGGGTCAGTGATGTGCTTTTTAATGCATGTACTTTTACTGCATAACCGGACCAGTCGCCTTCTTCATATAATGAAACTATTTCTTTCCGTTTTTCCGGTCCCTGGGCACAGAACATCTGGAGTATTTCCTTATAAAATGCTTCTGAGCCATTACAATAAGCAAGCCCCAGTTCCACATCAATTCCAAGCTGCTGCAGGCCCTCACGCATGGAACGCGGCTTTACAGGAGCTGCCTTTTTGTATTCTTCGGTCACCCTGCCGCCCATGCTGTGCGCTTCATCCTCTTCCTTATAATATACGATGTTCTGTTCCGGAAGAACCCGGCACAGTATCCTCTCCAGTACGGAACGCTCCACCGGCTTTGGCAAAAATTCTGTAAACCCTTCATTTTTAAACATTTCCCTTGCTCCGCTGATAGCGTTTGCAGTCAGTGCTATTACAGGCAGGTTCTGGTATATTCCGTCCCTGAGCGCACGGATGCGCTTTAAGGTTTCCACACCATCCATCCCCGGCATCATATGGTCCAGAAAAATCAGGTCATACGCCGTTGTTACGCACTGTTTGACAGCCTCGGCGCCGCTGGTACAGGTATCCACACGAATCCCGTACTCCCGCAGAATTCCCTTTGCCACAACAAGATTCATTTCTTCATCATCCACAACCAGGGTTTTGGTATTGACACATGTAAACGCCCTGTCATCATACAGGCTCTCACCCAGCTTTCTGCCATGCGTTTCCCCGTTAAAAAGATTAACAACCGGAAGGGCAAAAAACGGCTTTGGAAGAATCGTCATGCAGCTGTCCTTTGGAACAGTATAATCTTTTCTGGCAATTACCACTACGCAGATATTTTTTCCAAGCTCTTCAAAATACGGCCTGTTTTCCTCATATTCCTCCTGCCCAAGGAACAGATGGGTTACCTGACAGCTGCGCAGCAGACGTTCCAGTTCCTCAAAACGGCTGATTCGGTAAGTATCAATACGAAGCCTCTCTGACAGATGCTGCAGCATGTCAGTATAAAACTTGTGCACTTCACCGCGGCTGTATTTATCACTTATAAAATAACAGCCGACACACAGCCATGCCGGTTCTGCAACTTCCATACATGGTTTGGCATCTGCAACTTTCTGAGGAATGGAAATATGTACAACGGTTCCCTCATTTTCCCTGCTTTCAAAAAGGATAAAACCGCCCATTGCATCTACCAGCCCCCGTGCAATAGGAATTCCCAGTCCGAGACCGCCTGCATAACGGCTGCTGCCGTCTTCCTGGTAAAAGTCATGGTATATCCGTGAACATACCATGCCTGATCCGGTATCATGTATGGTAATATCCAGATTTACACCATATTTTTCCTGGCGGCAGCCCATATTCACACATACACCGCCTTCATCTGTAAATTTAATGGCATTCTGCAGCAGTATCCATATAACGCGGGAAATCTTTTCTGCATCCCCCACCAGTACAGCCGGCAGCGCCGGGTCCAGATCAAAAACCAGTTCCAGTTCCGCATTATTTTCAAGCATGTCCGTTTCTGCAATGATATCATTCATTACAGAAACCGGCATATAATTCTCCTCCACAACGACCAGGGTGTTTCCGGAAATTTCCGTATAATCAAGAATATCGTTTATCTGCCCGGCAAGACGTCTTCCCGCCTTCTGTATGGAATGCATGTCCTGCCGCAGGGAAGGCGGAAGATCCCTGCCAAGCGCCACTTCACTGATTCCCGTTACCATATTAATCGGTGTGCGCAGCTCATGGGACACGCTGGAAAGAAAATCGGAATTCCGTTTCTGTGCTGCTTTTAACTGTGCAGCAATCTGCTGCATTTCCCTGCGTCCTTCCCTCCGTCTGTCAATCATAATTCCGGAAAGTATCATTGCAGCCACAGTTCCAAGCATACTGAGTCCGATTCTGGAAAACTTCCACGCTGCCCCGGCATACTCTGCCCCCTCTGTTACGATATCCCCGATTTTTTCCACCATTTCTGTATGGAGAAAAAGATAATTGTAAATAACCGTCAGAAAATATATCCCTTCCACAACATACAGCATCTGCTTTTTTTCCAGCAGAATCATTAAAATAAAAAGAATGCATACAAGAACCGGCATACTTGACACGCCTGCACTGTGTACACCGTAATAAAAGCTTTCACACACCAGAAACCCAATACACATCTGCTCAAAAACCACAGTTGTGACAAAACCGCCGATATGCATGCTCCATACTGCCAGTAAGCCCACAACAATCAGGGGAATAATCCACAATTCCCAGGACATGACAAAAGTAAACCATACCAGCACCAGACTGAATATGGACGCCATACAGACCATCAAAAGGTGGATTCCTGTCTGTTCCTCCACACGACTGACTTTTTCTGATGAATTTTGTCTGCTCATGATAATTTTTCCTTTCCAAGAATCTGCCCGATTTTCTGAAGCAGCGATGCTGCCATAAAAGGCTTCTGGACATAGCCTGCCGCTCCTGCCTGCAGCAGTTTCTGTTCCGTCTCCTCCTCGTCATCCGCCGTCAGAAAAACAACCGGAACCTGTCTCAGGTGTTCCATTTCCTGTATTTTTTCCAGCACCTCCATGCCATCCATCTCCGGCATATGCAGATCCAGCAGAATCAGGTCCGGAACATTCTGTTCCAGAAATTTGAGGGCGCGGCTTCCGGATAATGCAGCAACTACCTCATAATTATCCTTTAAAAAAAATTCTGCCATCTTCAGATTTACAGAATCATCATCCACTACCAGTATTCTGTCCATGTCTCTGCCTCCCCACTTTATTTCTTAATTTATATTATAACGTCACAGGATGGGGAATAGCAAGAGGATTATTGCTATTATTCTAGACTTTTCCCCCATTATGAAGTATACTTGAGAGGAACTTTTAACATTCTGTAAAGTAAATCACCAAAAAGGAGAGTATACCCTTGAGTAAAGTATCACAAACCAGTAAACCGACTTCCTGCAGACTGCTGCTGCCAGTTATTCTGATGATGGGCTTTGTTCCGGCAATCGTCCATACATACAACTATAAAACGGGGCTTTCACAGTTTGACTGGTTCCCAAATGCTTCCGAAAGCAGGACGGATGTATTTTTTGCATGGAAAATGATTGCAATAATTGCTGTTGGCATCGTTATGCTCGGCATTTTTTTATTCCGGTATTTTAAGAAAAAAGAAACGCTCCGGTTTGAAAGCGCTTTCTACCTTTTGTTTTTTTATGCCGGCTTTGTTGCCATGTCCGCACTTTTTTCACCGTATAAATACTGGGTGGCACGCGGCACCTATGAATTATTTGAATCTGTATGGGTTGTATTTGCCTATATCATCCTCTGCTATTACACCTATCATTTTGTGCAGGAAGAAAAACAGATTATATTCCTTTTCCGCTGGGCGGGAATCGGTATTCTCATTGTAACGCTGATTGGAGTGTTCCAGTATTTTGGACTGGATTTTTTCCAGACTTCCTTAGGAAAACATCTCATTACGGATTCCAGCTTCTGGAACCGCCTGGATGAAATCAATTTTGTTATGGGAGCAGATACTTCCTACACCACCTTATATAACCCGAATTTTCTTTCCTTTTATTTTGGGATTACAATTCCGGTTGCAGTCTGTCTGGTTATTGCCTCCAGAAAGATGGTACACAAAATCATTTTTCTGGCAGCTGCAGTTCTTTCTGCATTGTGTATGCAGGGAAGCCACAGTGACTCCGGATGGCTTGCACTGGCAGCCGGGGTGTGTTTTGTGGTCTTTGTACTGTTAAGCCGCAGGAAAAAGATTTTTTATGCCGGTCTTGGAATCGCTGCCGCCGGATTTCTGGTACTTCTTATTGCAGGACGCGGTTCTCAGCTTTTCACCACCTTTTCCGGTACTTACCGGATGGAAGAACGGGTTGCCCTGCGCAGTGTGGAAACGAATGAAGACAATGTTGTTCTGGACATCCGCGGAAAGAAAATACTGCTTTCTTTAGAAACAAACGGCCAGAATTCTGTTATCTGCACAGACGAAAACGGCACAGACATTGCACGGACATACATTGATGAGGCAAACCTGATTGAACAGATTGCGGATGCCTCCATTCAGGCCGAATGCCTGCTGCAGCCGGTCACCTTTAACGATGACACTCCCGGAGTGCGTGTAACCCTTGACGGCAGGGTATGGGATTTTGTCCGAATGCCGGATGACGGCTACTTTTATGCAAATCCTGCAGGCAAACTGGTAAAATATGAACCGGTGAAAACAGTAAACCTGTTCCGTGACGATGCCTTAAGCGGCCGCGGGCATATCTGGAACAATACGTTCCCGCTGCTGGGAAAACATATATTGATCGGCGCCGGAGCAAATGCCTATATGCTTGACTATCCGCAGAATGACTACATCTACCATGCCTATATTTCAGGTTACAACAATTATGACGTCAAGGCGCACTGCTGGTATCTGCAGCAGTGGGTGGAAAACGGACTGATTGCCCTGCTCCTGCTCATCGGTTTTCTGGGATGGTATGTCATCCGTTCCATCCGGATTTACCGCAAAGCCAGTCTGGACGAGAGCCTGACATGGGTGGGAATCGGACTGTTTACCGCAGTACTCACATACCTTACAGCAGCTGTTGCAAATGACTCTAACGTCTGCACTGCTCCCCTCTTCTGGGGCATCATGGGACTTGCCATGGCAGTAAACCGCATAATTGAAGAAACGCAGGGGCTGAAAGAGGTTCCGGTCAGCACCACAGAAAATGAAGAAAAGATCCCGGAAAAGAAACCGGACGAAAAACCGCAGACCGTTTCCAGCACAGTCAGCAGCAATAACAGCACGAATGGAAATTCTGCAAAAAAGAAATCCGGAGGACAAAAAAATTCCGGAAAGAAAAAATCCGGAAAAAAGAAATCTCGAAAAAAATAACTGGCTAAAGCGTGATGACAGCAGGCTGCCGCAGCATAAATATGCTTGCGGCAACCTGTATTTTTATCCCATATTTTCAAATAATAATACTGACTGCTTCCACCGGACAGTCCGGGTAAATCCACTCGTTCCAGTTTTTAACCACCCATTTCGCTGAAACTGCGCGGCACGCTTCCCCCAGTGCCTCTTTGGGAAGACAGACCTCCAGACTTCCCTTATGATATCCCGAAATACAGTATAAGGCAAATCCGCTTTCCGTATCGGGATAACACACCAGCATAAAATCAACATTTTCTTCAAATGGATATTTCCCGCTAAAGCGAAAAACAGTTCCAGCATATAATGCGGCTTCTTTGTAATCACATAATCTCATAGCATTCTCCTGCCCTGTACATTATCCACGAATTTATCCCGCAAATGCAAGTACCAGCAGTCTCACAAGAAACGCCGCAACCCACGCAATGATACACTGCTCCGCCACAATGGCAGCAGCCCATTTCCTTCCCAGTTCCCGTCTGATGGAAGATACAGCTGCAATACACGGGGTATACAGCAGGCAGAATACCAAAAGAGCCGCAGCAGCTGACGGGGATATTGCACTGGTAAAAGCACTGGTACTGCCGAATAACACGGACAGCGTTGAAACCACACTTTCCTTTGCCATAAACCCGGATATCAGCGCAGTAGAAATCTTCCAGTTTCCAAATCCCAGAGGGACAAAAATCGGGGATACTGCCCCAGCAATTACAGCAAGCATGCTGCTCTGGGAATCCGTTACCATATTCATGTGAAAATCAAAGGTCTGCAGGAACCAGATAACAATTGTTGCCACAAATATTACGGTAAACGCACGCTGCAGAAAATCTTTTGCTTTATCCCATAATAACTGCGCCACGTTTTTTACGCCGGGCAGACGGTAGTTCGGAAGCTCCATGACAAACGGCACGGCTTCCCCCTTAAACAGAAATCGTCTGGAAAAACAGGCTACCAGAACTGCCACTGCAATCCCCCCGAAATACAGTCCCACCATAATCAGTCCGCTGTATTCAGGGAAAAAAGCAGCTGTCAGGAATCCGTATATCGGAAGCTTTGCCGTACAGCTCATAAACGGTGTCAGAATAATTGTCATCTTCCGGTCCCTTTCCGAAGGAAGCGTCCGGCTTGCCATCACGCCCGGAACCGTACAGCCAAATCCCACCAGCATGGGCACAATGCTCCGTCCCGACAGACCGATTTTGCGAAGCAGTTTATCCATAACAAATGCAACCCTTGCCATATATCCGCTGTCTTCCAGCAGAGAGAGAAATAAAAACAGTGTCACAATGAGCGGAAGAAAACTCAGCACACTTCCCACGCCGTTAAAAATACCATCCAGCACAAGCGCATGCAGAACTTCATTGACTTTCCAGGCCGTAAGTAACCGGTCCGCTCCTGCGGCAAGCCATTCAATCCCGTTCTCAAGCAGCCCCTGAAGCCATGCGCCAATGACATGAAATGTCAGGAAAAATACCAGCCCCATGATTCCAATGAATGCCGGAATCGCCGTATATTTTCCAGTCAGAATTTTATCAATCCTGCGGCTTCTTTCATGCTCCCTGCTTTCCTTTGGTTTAATAACGGTTTCTTCCACCAGCTTTTTAATAAATACAAACCGCATATCCGCAATGGCTGCCGCACGGTCAAGTCCGCGCTCCTCTTCCATCTGACAGATAATATGTTCTAACATTTCCTGCTCATTCCGGCTTAATTTCAAAGCCTCAAGAATCAGTTCATCCCCTTCCACAAGCTTTGCTGCAGCAAACCGGACCGGAATTTCTGCAGCGTCAGCATGGTCTTCGATTAAATGGATAATCCCGTGAAGGCAACGGTGCACCGCTCCCCCGTGGTCATCCCTGTCACAGAAATCAATCCTGCCCGGCTTCTCCTGATACTGTGCTATATGTAATGCATGGTCCACCAGCTCGTCAATTCCTTCATTTTTTGCCGCTGATATCGGAACCACAGGAATTCCCAGCATTTCCTCCAGTTCATTAATACGGACACTGCCGCCGTTTCCCCTTACTTCATCCATCATATTCAGTGCAAGCACCATCGGAATATCCAGCTCCATCAACTGCATTGTCAGGTAAAGATTACGTTCAATATTCGTCGCATCCACAATATTAATGATTCCGGTTGGTTTTTCCCTGATAATAAATTCCCTTGTGACTATTTCCTCACTGCTGTATGGGGACATGGAATAAATCCCTGGCAGGTCTGTCACCTGCGTATTGGAATGACGCCGGATGGAACCGCTTTTTTTATCCACCGTTACGCCGGGAAAATTCCCCACATGCTGGTTTGCCCCGGTCAGCTGGTTAAACAGTGTGGTTTTGCCGCAGTTCTGGTTTCCCGCCAGGGCAAACGTAAGCTCTGTTCCTTTCGGCAGCGGATTTTCATCTTTCTTTACATGATATCTTCCGCCCTCGCCAAGTCCCGGATGCTCTTTATGTACCTTGTGTTTTTCTCCAGGTCCGCCTTTTGCATACGCCCCCTCGTTTTCTGGCGATTCCGTTTCTTCCACCTCAATTTTTGCGGCATCCGCCAGCCGCAGGGTCAGCTCATACCCGTGCACGCGCAGTTCCACGGGGTCTCCCATGGGTGCATATTTTACAAGTGTTACCTCCGCACCCGGAATCATGCCCATATCCAGAAAATGCTGCCGCAGGGAACCCTCCCCGCCAACTGCTGTTATCACTGCAGTTTTTCCCGGTTTCAGTTCTTTTAAAGTCATCATTCTATAAACCCTCTTTGAACATCAGTCATTGCAAAGCTGTGCCTTATATCCCAGTTTCTTTAACAAATCCAAATCTGTCTCCACTGTAATTCCCACCGTCGTCAGCATATCCCCGGAAATTGCAGCATTGGCGCCGCTTCTGAAGCAGCCTTCGCCCTTATCCTTTAACAGTCCCCGTCCTCCTGCCAGACGTATGGATGCATCCGGAACCAGAAAACGGAACAGCGCCACACACCTTCTGGCCTCGTCGCTGGTAACCGGCCTGTTTTTTTCGTACGGCGTTCCGGCAATTGGATTTAAAAAGTTGACAGGAATGGATTTCACTCCAAGCTCCCTTGCCGTAAGCACCATGTCAATGCGGTCCTCCATTGTTTCCCCAAGTCCCATGATTCCACCGGAACAGATGGACATTCCTGCCCTTTTTGCCGCCCGGATGGTTTCTATTTTATCTGCATAAGTATGGGTACTGCAGACCTCCTTAAAATACCTCTTGGACGATTCCAGATTACAGTGTACCCTCGCGGCTCCCGCCTCATGGATTTTCTTAAACTGTTCTTCCTTTAAAAGTCCAAAGGAAACGCAGACTGCAATATCCACCTCTTTTCTGATTGCGCGGATGCTTTCACATACCTGGTCCACTTCTTTGTCATTCAGCGCCCTTCCGGAAGTGACAATGGAATATCTTAATACTCCCTGCTCCTTATTATGTTTTGCGCCTGCCAGCAGTTTCTCCGTGGAAAGAAGGGGATAGGTATCCCTGCATTCTGTGTGGTAATGCGCACTCTGTGCACAGTATTTGCAGTCCTCGGAACACTTTCCGCATTTACCATTAATTATGGTACATAAATCAAATCCGCTGCCGCACTTTTTCCGCCGGATTTCATCCGCTGCAGCAGCAAGCTCCTCTAATGGCTCACCTGACAGTACCAGCGCTTCCTCAAAGGTCACCTCATATCCATCCAGTACTTTCTGTTTCATTTCTGATATATAACTCATATTCTTCACCATCCTCCCCAATAATATATTCTAAAACAGCGGTATCGTCAATACGCTGCATGATTTAACAAAGGCACCGGATTTTACCGGTGCCCAACGCTGTTTTACAGTATCGTTAATTTTATTTATCTTTCAGCAGAATCCTATGACAAAAACGCCTGCAGGTTTCCACCAAGTTTATTCGCCAGATCCGTCAGGTCTGTTGTCAGTTCCCCAAGATTTTCGATTCCGCACATCATCTGTTCCGTAACCTCCGCGGCACTCTGGGACAGGTCCGCGTTATCCACTGCAGAAGCCGATAAATCAGAAATGATTTCCGACATATTATCCCTTGCCTGGTTCATATCGGAAACATTATGCTGCATCTGGGCTTCCTTTTCTGTAATCTGGACAATATCCTGGTTTATGGTTTCAAATATCTGTTTCGTCTTTTCTACATTTTCCTCCTGGTATCCAAGCGTCTCCTCAATTGTTCCCATAGCGCCAAGAATCCCGTTCATCTGCTGTACCAGTGACTGAATATTATCACCTATCCGGGCGGCAGAACTGTTGGATTCTTCTGCAAGCTTCTGGATTTCCTGCGCCACAACCGCAAATCCCTTGCCGGCTTCTCCGGCACGCGCCGCCTCAATACTGGCATTTAACGCCAGAAGGTTTGTTTCATCGGCAATATTGGTAATATATTCTGTCACGCTTTTAATGTGCTGGACAGATTCATTGGTAACTGCCGCCTGCCTGCTGATTTCCTGTACGGTTTCCCTGGAATTCCTGCTGCTTCTGGAAAGCTCATCCAGTATATCCCTGCTGTTGTTTGAAAGCTCTGCCATTTCATCGGAAAGACTGTTAATACCGTCCATCTGGTACAGCATCAGGTCTATGGCATTACGGGTAACATCCACATCTGCCGATGCATGCATTGCTGCCGTTTTCTGGCTGTTTGCCTTGCCGTTTATCTGTCCCACACTGCCGTTCATTTCCCTTGCAGCACAGACATTCTGCTGCAGCATACTGTTTAACTGTTCTGCCGCTGTTGTCAGCCTGTCCGTTCCCTCCTGGATATCGCCGAGCAGGTTTCTGACTTTTATACGCAGCTTTTCTGTTCCGGTCGCAAGCTCCCCAAATTCATCTTTTCTTATTTCAATATCCACAAGTCTTTCATCTGAAAGATCCCCCTCGGATACTTTTAGCAGGACACGCCTCACATCATGCAGGATCTTTGTAATTCCTCCCATATACCAGAAAATAAATGCCACTACCAGAAGAAGAACGGCAGCAGATGCAAGAACGCTTATCAGAATATACCGCTGCATCACAGCATCCATTTCATCAGTTGACACTGACGCCATCAGTGCACCCGTAACGGTCCCGTCCCCTGACTGGACAATAGGAATAATATATGCATGGCACATCCTGCCGTCAATTTCGATATTACGGTACCACAGCTGCGCCCCCTGCTCCAGGGTATACCTGCAGATATTTTCGCCTGCCGTCATCCCGATCCAGCGCCGTCCGTCATCACTGCATACGGACGTCATTACCGCCGTATCTTCATAGAAAAAGGTAATATCAATTCCTGTCTGCTTTTTCAGGTCATCAACAACGGAAGTTTCCTGCGACACATTAAAATTCATTCCACGCCATACATTTCCGTCTGCCTTTCTTTCATAATCACCATATCCCTGGCTGGTGTACAGATTCATGGCTGCCAGTGCACCGGACTTTAGGCTGCTTTTTGTTTTTGCATACATTCCCGAACGGAACTGCACCAGTCCGATTATCATGGAAAGCACTGTCAGCAGCAAAAGCGGAATACAGCACAGCGTAAGCATCTTCTGCTTAAATTTCATGTCCGCTCCCTCCTTACATTGAATCTTTTGTGATGACAGTTACTCCCGTATCTGTTTTTGTATTTGTATCCGTGTAACTGCCTTCCAGGGACTGGATGGCAATTGTAACCCCGTCATGTCCCATAACTGCCGGATTCTGCTGCATGGTCGCATAAATAATTCCCTCTGATACAAGTGACAGCACGGCATCAGAGGTATCAAAGCCTATGACTGTGCTTTCTGCCCCGGCTTCCTTAACCGCCTCTCCAATGTTTACCGTGGTTCCTTCATTCGTACCGAAAAAACCGACATAATCCGCCGCCAGACCATCCTTTACCGCATTCTTTACATTTGCAGCGTCATCACGCATATAAACGGTATCAGCAAGTGTAAAACCGGTCCCTTCAAATGCTTCCCTAAATCCTGTTTCCCTTGCCACACAGGAAGCTGTATCTTCTGTTACACCCATCACGCCAATGGTGCCGCTTGTGATTCCCTTTTCCTGCAATGCCGTTTTCATCGTTTCAGCTGCCGTCCTGCCGGCTTCCACATTGTCAGTCGCAAGGGCTGTTACACAGTCATAGCTTGCCGCACTGTCCACATAAACGATTTTACATCCGGCCTCCTCTGCTTTTTTCAGGCTGTCGTTGACACCCTCTGCACTGTTTGCGGCAATCAGAATGGCATCGGCATTGTCCGCAACCGCTTCGTCCACGCAGGCGCTCTGCTGCGCATCATCATGTGCGTCCGGTCCAATCCATTTGTATGTAATGTTACCCAGCTCGTTTATTGCCTGCTGGCAGCCGTCATCAATGGATTTCCAGTAACTGTCCGTTAAATCCATCGTAATCAGGTATACCTTGTAATTTTTGCCGGAAGTCTGCTGCTGTCCGGCCTTTTCTGTTTCCGGCTCCGTCTGCTGCGTACTGTTTACGGATGACTGCATTGGCTCGTCCGGCATAATAATCTCCGGCGTCGTCTGCGTCCCGCAGCCAGACAATACAAGACTTAACAACAGGCTGCATAGTATAATGCATTTTTTTCCCATGAATCTGCCTCCTCCTGGAACGATTGTCTGCTTTTTCGTGATGTATAAACTTTTCGTTCACTTAAATTAACTTATATTTCTTATTATTATACTATCTTTTCAGCTTAAATTCAATATGATTATTAGTTTTTTAAAGTGTTTTTAGCTAATAATTCCCGGTGGAGCAGATTAAGCTTCTGACAGGATTATCTAAGTCAAGATTAAAGATAGCCAAACTGGAAAAAAAGTGTTATAATGCTTCTTAGTTACTACATAACATTCAAAAAAAGAATACTGCTTTAAGACAAGGAGGAACCACGTGGGACACATAGAATGGCATGACAAATATAAAATCGGCGTAGACTTCATTGACAAGGAGCATATGATGCTTTTTTTAGCTATGGATAAACTGCTCAAAATCAGTGAGAACGAAGAAAAAAGTGAATGGGTATGCCGCGAAGGTGTAAAATATTTAAAGAACCATACAATGGAACATTTTGAACATGAAGAAGAATACATGCGCTCAATTAATTACAGCGAATACGAAATACACAAACGCCTGCATGATAACTTCCGTAATAAAACCCTTCCTGCGCTTGAAAAGGAAATGGAAGACTCCAATTATTCAGAGGAATCCATCCGGCATTTTCTCGGGGTCTGCATCGGCTGGGTTGTCGCCCATACACAGACAGAAGACCAGGCGATTTCAGGCAAAACCGTAAGCAAGTGGACAGATATCCCGCATGAGGAAGAAAAGGACGCTTTAGAGCAGGCAATTGTACAGATTTTCCATGAAATATTCAATAAAAGCGTTAAGCTGATAAGTGAACAGTATGCCGGGGAGGACTTCGGAAAAGTTGTATGCAACCGTTTTATTTACCGCGGAAAGGAAAATGAAAAATGGGAAATCACAATTATTCTTGAAGAACAGCTTCTCCTTAACATTGTCGGCGGGATTTTAAATACCCAGTATACCAGGGTGGATGATATGGTGATTAACGTCATCCGGTATATTTTACGGCAGTTCCTGGAGCAGATCAGGGAACGACTTCCATCCATTGGTCTTTATGAAGTGGAAAAAGAATGTCTGCTGACCTATGAACAGCTTCTGGATTCATTTGAACGCTCCAATCCGCCCTGCAGTCTGCTGTTCGATACAGGAAACGGATATTTTGCATTCTGTGCCTCAACAACGGATTCCATCCGCGGCAAAATTATTGCTTCCATTGACCATGATAATGCAATGAATGCAATTAAACAGTTTCTGAAAAAAGATAATGCCGCACCAAAGAAAAAAATCCTTGTTGTGGACGATTCTGAATTTATGCGGTGCAGAATTATCAGCCTGCTTGGTGAAAACTACGAGGTAACAGAAGCTGACTCAAGTATATCCGCCATTAAAAGCCTGACCATAAACAGACCGGATCTGGTTCTGCTGGATTATGAAATGCCTGTCTGCGACGGCAGGCAGGCGCTTGAAATGATTCGCTCCGATAAGGAAATTGCAGACATTCCCGTTATGTTCCTGACCGGCAAGGGCGACATTGAAAGTGTCCGGAAGGTTATGGCATTAAAGCCGGAAGGCTATCTTTTAAAAACGCTTTCGGATGAAGATGTGAGAAAAAATATTGATGATTTTTTTGCAAAAAATAATTCATAGGGATTTTGTCGAATATACTGTCAGGCAGCCAAAAACCGCCATGCGTTTACGCAATGGCGGTTTAGCTTCCTATTTCTTGTTCTTCATATGCAGTATACAGATTTATTCCATCCACAGTTAAAAAATCCTTGTCATCACTTATATAATTATGTATCCCTATCCCTTTCAGGTAATCAATTATAAGGTAATCAAATATATCGCATTTATTATTACATATATCATCCACAAAAAAATCCAGCTGTGCTTCCGTAAAATTAATTATTTCTATCTGCCCGTCATATGACTCTCTTATTTCCATCAGCATTTGTTCAATCTCATGCTGGTATCCTTCCCTTTCAGCCGGGTAGCCCCTGTAGGTTTTGAATTTAAGAGGACGATTGCCGTTTACTGCCTTGTATATCCTGTACCGGTTTCTTTCAATCACTCCGCATAATTCTGTCAGGTTTAGCAAAGTTGTAACCAGTTTATTCCCATTTTCAAGCAGTTTGGCAACAAAATCAGGATACTGAATCACCTGATAACATCGTTCACCCATTATTCATCCGGACTACTCAGAATGCTCATAATTTCATCTTCCACATTACTTTTATTATTATCTCCCACTGCATTCTCATATGAATTTCTGTACGCACTTTCTCCCAGTTTTGTCAGATTTTTCACCTTAATCCGGCGGTCATATTCTGTTTTCCCCAGTTTGCTGATAAAATATCCAGTACTGAAATTAAAAAACAGTGTGGTAAATTTGCTAATATCTGTAAAATCAAGTTCAACGGTTTCTTCCATTACCAGCTCTTTTTCAATTTCACTTTTTAACAACTTTGCCTGTTCACTTGAAAAAGCATTTTGTATCACACCAGCTACTTTAATTGTTTTCATTCTCCTGCACTCTCCCATTTCATTCTACCACATATATATGTTTCTCATCTGCAGCTATATTTATAATAATCAGTGTTCCCCTGATAGGATTTTTTAATCTTCGATACTGTTCTTTCTCATGCCGGTCTATGATACAGCATATATCACCGGTATATATTGACATTTTCCCATTATTAAGTCGAATAAACTGACGCAGACGTGTTAATCCCAGTCCACGGGAAACTCCATTTTTGTCCGAGGTTGTAAATCCTTCAACAAACGCAATCTGCAGACATTTCTCACTGTCAATTTCCTGATTAAAGTGTCTCCTGATCTTATCAGGAATTCCTACTCCCATGTCATATATGGAAAAATTAAATTCCCTTTTCTCTTTCACCCAGTAACCCGATGTAAAAACACCAATCTCACTTTTCGAATGAAAAAAACCATTTTGATATATTTCATAAATATAAGATGACAATATGTCTTTTGCATCCTTACTCATCTTTATCGGGGCAAGCTCCATAATTTTCTCTGTATATTCATCCATCATTTTTTCATCTCGTATACAGTTAAACGGAACTGCATCTTTTCCGTCATATTCTATTTCTCTTTTGGTATAGTACTTATACATTCCTACCATTTTCATAAACTTTAAGACCGGATGCGGGGACGGACCTTTAAATCTGTAGTTCACTCTTTTATCAACTGTGTATGCATATTTTGGAAGTGTGCCTATAATAACAGATACAGATGCATTTATAAATGTACAATCTGTAAATAAAATGACAAGTTTCGAATGCGTGCTGTTTAAAAACTCAAACTGCAAATCTATCAGATCAGATATGTCCTGAAAATTATCGTCTATTCTGTTGTCAATTTCAGCATAAAACGACTGCTCTTTAACGTATGTCTTTATCATTTGTAATCCTCTAATACATTGTATATTATACCACATTACATGTAAAATGAAACACACTAAATATACAGCGGACAGACAGTTTTTCACTATATATTGAATCTTCTGCATCCCCACACAAAAAACCTGCGGCACTCATTCCCATAAGTGGCGCAGGCTCTTTTCACCTCATTTAAATCTGCCTGTTCTATTTCTCCATCTTCCAGAAAGCAGCAGAATACGGCGGTAATTCACTTCCGCCCCCGAAATCATGCGGTTTGCCGGAAATCAGGTCATCTGCCATACCACATCCGGCATCAAAGTGGGCTGTATACGGCTCATCTGACGCATTAACTGCCACCAGAACACGCTCCCCGTCACAGGCACGCTCAAAAATGCACTGGTGGTTTGTCAGAACAATGGAGCGGAAATTTCCATAATTTAATGCCTTACTGTTTTTCTTTGCTTCTGCAAGTCTGGAAATCCACTCTGCAAGCTCCCCGAACTCCGGTTCATCAAAACTGGCGCGAAGCGCAGGGTCTCCCTGGCTCTTATCTGCCTTTGTGCCCCATTCACTTCCGTAATAAACACATGGAATGCCCGGCATGCCAAAGCACATCGCATAGATTAACGGAAGATGCTTTTCATTTGTAAGGATACTTGCAATCCTGCTGACATCATGGTTGTCCACAAAATTGAACAGATGCTTTCCCTTGTACAGCGTCCATTCCTCCGGTCCGTACTGTCTCGCCAGGGAATGGCAGATTTCAAACATATTCATGCTGTTAAAACTGGAATGCAGTCCCTTATAGCATTCATAATTTGTTACGGAATGACACATTTCATCATTCATCCACTGGTTGTAATCCCCATGAAGGGTTTCCCCGACAAGGAAAAATCCTTCTTTCAGGGAATTCGTAAACTGGCGCAGGCGCTTTAAGAAATTTTTATCCAGACAGTATGCCACATCCAGGCGCAGTCCGTCAATATCAAACGCTTCCACCCAGTATTTCACTGCGTCAAAAATATGCTGCACCACTTCCTCATTCTGAAGGTTTAATTTAACCAGGTCATAATTTCCCTCCCAGCCTTCATACCACAAGCCGTCGTTATAATTGGAATTTCCGCCAAAATTAATATGGAACCAGTCGCGGTATCTGGAACCTTCCCTATTCTGCAGTACATCCTGGAATGCCCAGAATCCCCTGCCCACATGGTTAAACACACCATCCAGCACAACCCGGATCCCAGCCTTGTGAAGTTCTTCACACACTTTTGCAAAATCTTCATTGGTTCCCAGCCTGCAGTCAATCTTTTTATAATCCCTGGTATTGTAGCCGTGGGTGTCAGACTCAAATACCGGTGAAAAATAAATTGCATTTGCTCCCAGTTTCTTAATATGTCCGATCCAGTCAGTCACCTTAAGTATACGTGACTGCTGCACTCCGTCATTTTCAAAAGGCGCTCCGCAGAATCCTAACGGATAAATCTGATAAAATACGCTTTCATATGCCCACATCGTCATGCCCTCCCTACATCTGTATCTAAATTGTTATCATCCACAAATATACTACAATCCGCTCTCTTTGACAAGGGACAAATTACGGGGGAATTTCCCTGATTTTCAGAAATGTCTTAAAATATCTTTCATTTCATTTCATAACCTGATATAATTTAAATATAAGCAAATAATATTACGCTCCATTATTTTATTGTGGTTTAATCACAGCATCCTGCTGTTAACTTTTTATTTCTTATACTGTAAGGGGAAAAGATTATGTCTTTTGAATTTGAATTAATTACAGCTTCACTTTTCGGCATAATTGATATTTACTGCATTTACCATCTGTTAAATAATAGCCTCAAATTTCGTTTTTCCAGGGAAAAAATTGTCCCGGTTTATATGGGTATTTATATTTTATATATACTGGTTCAGGCTTTGGGTATTTTTTTATCCTATCCGATAAAACTGCCTTTGATGTTACTTTTTTTCATTTTGCTTTTTGTCATTTATTCGGAAGTCTTTTATAAAAAATTATACTGGATTTTTTGTGTTGTGCTCCTCCTGTCAACTACGTTTCCCCGAAATATCCCGCAGAAAATGTCTGACTACTGTATGGAAATGTTTTTATCACGTATCCTATTATTTATTTCAACCCTTTTTGTGGCTTGTTTTTCACGCCCCAAACATACTAAGAAAAGGTGTTTTCACTATAAGGAAATATCTGTAATTATTTTTATTGATGGTTTTTATTTTTCTTTATTATTCAATTTATATTATTATCATAAATCTTCTTTAGACATTGGTATATCCATTGCTTTATCTGTTTTTGTTTTAGTGGTTATTTCTGTCTTATCTGTTTATCTATTGCAGAAAATCGCAAAAAAATCAGAGGAAATTATGAATACCACCCTGAAACTGCAGCAGGCGGAAATAGAACATAAACTGACTTCCGACATAACTTCCGTTGTGGAAAATCTTCGTTCTCTCCGGCATGACATGAATAATCATATGTCCATCCTGCAAGGGCTTTTATCTGTAGGAGCCTATGACGATATGGAAGCTTATCTGAACTCCCTTACGCAGGAGCTGTCTGTCGCTAACAATTTTTATTTCACTGAAAATAAGGTTTTATCCGTGCTGTTAAACAGTAAAATCAGCAAAGCCGCCCAGCTTGGCATCACCTTTGAAACAGAAATTCTTACCAGCGAAACACCTTTTTCAGAAAGGGATTTATGTACTGTCATCGGGAATGTATTAGAGAATGCCATTGAAGCATCCTCCAAGCATGCAGAACCTTGTATTTATTTTGCGATGTACCAGGAGCAGCAGCAATTACACATTCAGTGTGACAATACATATACCACTGCGCCTGTTTTTGAAAATGGCAGACTGCTTACCACCAAGGAAGACAAAGCCACGCACGGCATCGGCACCCAGAATATCTGCTCCATCGTAGAAGCCTATCATGGTACTGTCAGATTTTCTGTTGATGAACGCTTTCATGTGGCAATTTCCATTCCGGTTTAAAATTGCATTAACGATTAAACTAACAAATAACCCTTTCTCTCTTAAAATTTAAAATTGTTGCAACTGCCAGCACACCAAAACTAACGAACAGTGAGGCGATGGTAATTCCTCCGTTTACAATATCTGCAGTCCCCACTAAAACATTCTGCATAAATATGGAGAAATTGTACACCGGAATCAGATATGCCACCTTAGGAGTCTCTCCTATACGAAACATTGTTGCCAAAGCTGCAGCCATTACCAGAAAGTAAACAACATACGACATACTCGTTGCTTCTTTTACCGTCTGTGCAAAACTGCTCATCAGAGCAATCGCTGCCACAAATGCCATGGCAAGGAAAAGAAAACAAAAAAGCATGATACCAAGCTGACCTGCATGAATTGCAGTTCCAGAAACCCCAAGAATATCCATTCCCCCGAATTTTTCCGCAGCCAGAGAACCACCCATTAATACAACAAAGAATACAGCACTGGAAATGATTCCGATAACCGTGGTTCCCATCAGCTTTCCCAAAATCATCTGACGATTATCAATCGGTGTCAGCAGCTGTTTCGCAAGCATTCCCCGTTCTTTTTCACCAGCAATGCTGTCCCCTACCACACTGACTGAATTAATAAACAAAACAAGAATCATCATATACGGGAGCATGAACGCAACAGTCTTATTTTTTCTTTCCATTTCGCTGCTGGTGTCTTCCATTTCAACTTCAAGGTTTTCTTTCACAATCCCCTGTTCTGCCAGAAACGCTCCTTCCAGATAAGGCTTTAAAATATTTCCCTTTATAGCCGGAAGCAGTTCCTCTGTCTGGCTGCCCATGGAATTTTAATAAATCTGAAAACCATCTTCCATCATCTCAACAATAACATCATTTTCAGAAATCCTATGCGCCTTTGCAAACTGTTCATATGATTCAGCCGAATCCGACACTGTCCGAAGCAGGATACCACCTGCTTCAAATTCCTGCTCTGCCACCTGCATATTTAAAAAGTAAATCTGGCACGCATTTGTTTCTTCCTCTGTTCCCATGGATGTCATGGCAAACATGGCAGCCAGAACGACCATTGGCAGTATAAAAATAGAGCCTAACAGCTTTTTGTTTCTGAACACTTTAAAAATCTCCTGCTTTGCGATTATACCTATCATATTCCCCTCCTGACACAGAAAACCTGACCTTTTTTTGCCTTCTTATCTTCTATAACCTCTTCCGGTTTATGGTACTTTTCATTTAAAAGAATAAATGCCTCCCTCAGGTCTTTTGCACCTGCTCCTTTAATAATTTCATCCATCGTACCCTCCGCAACACTCTGTCCGTCAATAATTACCCCCACTCTGTCAGCCAGCGCTTCGACAACCTCCAGAATATGAGTGGAGACAATAATGGTCTTACCTCTCTGCTTTTCTGATAACAGAAAATCCTCAACCTGTTTCTGTGTTAATATATCCAGACCATTTGTAGGCTCGTCAAAGATAATGGTCCCAGGATCATGAATCAGGCAGATTGCAATAGACGTCTTCTGTTTCATACCTGTTGAAAATGTTTCATATCTTCTGTCTGCAATTTGTGTGATGTCAAAATAGTCAAACAGTTTTCTTTTGTTTTCCTCCAGGGTCTTTTTATTAAGACCATAAAGCTTTCCATAAAAAGCTGCTAATTCATTGGGGGTAAACTGTCCGTCTAAACGGATTTCTGTCGTTAAAAACCCGATATTCTTCTTAATCTCCTTTGCGTCCTTCTGTGTGTCCCAGCTGTTTATGAAAATGGAACCTGCCGTCGGCTTTAAAAGTGTGGAAAGCATTCTCATGGTTGTCGTTTTCCCCGCACCGTTCGGACCGAGAAGTGCAAAAATTTCCCCATTATTTATTTCAAAATCCACCCTCTTTACGGCTGTTTTTTCTGCAAACTGTTTTGATAAACCATTAATTCTAATCATTTTTCTCTCCTTTCCGATAACTCTACATTTCTTTGCTTTTTAATCTTAAAACCGAACTTTGTGTCACAACAGCCACAACTGCTGTTCCAATTACCAGGCTTATGAATAACGGTAAAATAACTGCAGAACCATGTGCATTCCTTACCACAAGCTGATTCATATTTAATAAGGGAAGATACTCCAGGACTTTACTGTCTGTCACATTACCAGTCTGAGATAACAGGGTAAAGGCCAGAGTACCAATTGTGGCATAAGTTGCAGCATCCCTTACCTTTTCAAAAAAAGTAGAAAGATAAATCAGCACCGCCACCAGTATAGCCAGACTAATGCAGCCTGTTAATACAATGGTTATTACCATCATCATAGTGTTATCCAGATAATGCCCTACTTCCATGCTTCCCATAAAATACTGTATTCCCAGCAAAACGGTCGTTATCTGAAGTGCACTGGATATCAGACCTACCGTCACCGTAAATACCGTTTTTCCCATGATAAACTGGAAGATTTCCACACCGCTTAGTCTGATGGAATCATAGGTTCCCCTTTCCCGCTCTCCGACATAAGAATCTATTGCAAAGCTTGCCAGAGGCTGACCTACCATAAAAATCAGTACCGCCACAAAAATGCTTACATAGAGATTAAGCCGTGCTTCTTCCCTCTCTGTAACAGAACTTACATCCTTTTCCAGTATTTCTGGCTGAGCATCCGCAAATTCTTCATACAACCCTTCACTCTGCATAAATAATGCCAGTTCACCGATAAATTCCTGTGCCCTCACCAGCAGGTCAGCAGATGAAATCTTTGTGGAATCATACTGCAGCCGGGTTGTTTTTGCTTCTGCTTCAATTTCCAGAACCACTGCCACCTCACCCTTATCGTACATGGCTTCCAGTTTTTCATTCCTTTCACCAAAAATGAGGATATCCTGATATGATTTGTTTTCTGCAATAAATTCCTTTATTTCTGCAGAATCCGTAACCACTGCTATTTTCTGGGGTGCTTTTTCCAGTATCCCGGAAAAGAAAACCCCCATAACCAGAAATATCAGGACACATGGCATTAGGAAAGTTGTCACTATTACTTTCGGTTGTTTACTAAGTCGTAACCATTCTCTTTGTATTATGTTTATCATTTTTTTCACTCCTTTCTTTTATGCTCTTATCATATCACCTGAAAATCCCCATTAAAACAATTCCTGCTTATGCTGCCTTTTATCCGTGTTTTTCATCCATTTTATATTGACAAAAGCAGAATAATCATGAAAATATGTCAAATAATTATTTCTATCTGTTTGCTGACAGAAAAATCCATAAAAAAAGTGTGCAGGTTGCTGCCGCATAGGGCTGTTCGCAACTCACACACTCTGTTATTTTATTTCTATCTTGCCAAAGAACCTGAAATTACTTGCAGTACATAATGATTCCTACTGCTACTCCGCAAATAAATGCTGCTACCATTTTTCCATCTCCTCTCTTTTGTACTTCGTAAAATACTATTATTATTTATAATTGTATTATCTATTAAGGAGAATTCCTGCTACGAATCCACCAACAAATCCTGCTACCACTAATGCCATCTTCTTTTCCTCCTTTCCCTCATTTTTCTGTTCATCCTGTCTTTACTTTAAGATTACCGCTCCAACGAATCCTACGATAACTCCTACTGCAAATGCTGTTGTCATGCTGGTTTCCTCCTTTCCATTTTTAATCAGATATTATTATTACCTTCCTAAAAGGTGTCTAACGAATATTGGAACTATAATAATTGATACCATTTTTTCTCCCTTCTTTTTCTTTGATTTTTTGCTATGTCCTCTTGACACTTGCTATTCTACAGGAATCCCCAGGCAATTAAAATGATTTACCCCGATTATACAGTCAATCCGCTGCGTTTAACCTGTTTTTCCCTCCCTGATTCCAGATGCAGAACCAAAACTGTCAAATCGTGAATGCTTTACTACAAAAAAACAGATGCCAGAGTTCTTTCGACTCCGGCATCCGCTGCCATTTCTATATGAAGTTGTAAATAGCACTATCCGAAATATTTCGCCAGCACCTCTTTACGGTAGGTTCTGCCTATTGACATTTCCTTTCCGCTTTTTAAGTACACAGTATTTCCTTTTATTTCTTTTATCATCTTAATATTAACAATTTCTCCCTGGTTAATACGAATAAAAGAATCTCCCAGACGCTCACAGAGAGAAGTAATGGTTTCGTATACCTGGTATTCTCTCTGTCTGGTCACAATAATACTCTTTGACTGCTGCCGCTCCACATAGAGAATATCCTGGTGGCTTATTTTCTTTTTTATATTTTCATCTGTAATAATAATTTCTGCTGACGATTCTTCCACGGCTTTCTTCTCTAACCGGCTCATTGCCTTCTTCAGCACATGTTCCATCTTTTTAATATCAAATGGCTTTACCAGATATCCCAGTGCCTCTACTTCAAAAGCTTCTTCTGCAAATTCCCTGTGCCCCGTTACAAAGATAATAATAGTATCGGGAAAATTCTGCGCAGTCCATGCGGCTGTCTCTGTCCCTGTTTCATCCCCTAAATCTATATCTAAAAACAAAAGATCCAGATGGTGGGATGATAAATAATTCCGCAGCTGTTTTCCCGATGAAAACCCGTGGCATTCAAAATCATATCCGTTTTTTGATGCTATTTCTTTCAAAAATAAATTATTTACTTTAATCTGATAAACTTCATCGTCACAAAATCCAACCTGATAGGGCATAAAGGATTCCCCTCTCTTAAATTTATTTCTGTTCTTTAATTGTAAAATGCTATGTATATTTTATACAAAACCATTTAATACAAATTATATCATAACGGAACAGTTCCTGCCAACTGTTTTTTTATGCTGAGGGTCCATTCCCGGCTGTGGTTTTTTTATCTGCACAACAAGGACAGATATCATATATTCTAAAACAACTCATCCAGCAGAATATAATATTTCAGCTTATCCGGTTCCGGCTCAATCTCCAGCCGCTCAAACAATAGCTCCGGCCGCCAGCCTTTGTATGCCTTTCCTCCATTGTATTTTCCTGCAAAATTATGTGCAATACTCCGGTAACAGATTGCAAGGTCCTGCCATCTGTCAGCGGCTCCGGTTTTTCCCAGATCAATAAAGCCCGTGACTTTCCCGCCATCGACAAAAATATTTGGCAGACTGAAATCCCCATGGGAAAATACAATATCTTCCTTTGGACGGTTATCTTCCAGCCAGCACAGAAGACTCCGGGGTGAATCAAATCCATGCGGTCCGAAGGTCTCCGGTTCTGTATTTTCCATATCAACCAGTCCGTTTTCTACATTGTATTTCGCCATTTCCAGTTTTACATCAAGGGTGTTATTACAGGGACAGTCCGCAATATCCAGTGACCACAGCATTTTTATGGCATCCGTTACAACCTCAAGAAGCTTTTCCGGGGCATTCAGGTATGTTTCATCACATGCCATTTTCCCGGATATCCTGGACATCAGGCAGTACGAAGTTTCAGAAGACACACAGTATTCTATAATTTCCGGCACGGGCAGCCTGCCCTTCAGCCAGTTGCACACACGCACTTCGTTTTCTGTTTCCATTGAAGCTTTCTGAATTTTAAGCACCATATCATCAAATACAAGAACTTTTGAACTGGACATTCCTATCTGGTTCTCTTCATATTTTTTTCCATTCACTGCTGACCTTATGCTGTCCGGCAGCCATGTTTTTTCCATGATTCATCCTCCATCTTCTTTGAACATCCGCTCATGCAAAATTTGCCTTCGGCAAATGAGCGGACGCTACATGTCAAGTTTTCATAGAAAACTTGACACAACCTTTAAACAGCAGTATTTGAGTATCAATATACAAACAACAAATGAGTTATGACCGTACATCCAGGATGTCCGACAGGTGCTGCATATGTATTCCGATATGCCCGATTCCCAGAAAAATTACCGCGATTAACATCCATATTACTTTACCATATATTCCAAGCAGAAAAAATGCCATAACCGGAAGAGTTGCCCCCGCAAGCGGAATGAAAAATAAATTACTGTAAAAATCCGCCAGCTTCCGTTCACTCCGAAAGTAACGTATCCACCATAATTCATACAGCGCCATCAGAGCAAACGCAGCAGCCAGCCACCAGGACCAGACTGTCCATTTATGTATGTTAAAATCCGAAAAAACCAGTGCACAGCAGCATGTTAATACTTCCCCTGTCCTCTCGAAAAACAAAAGTATTTTACTCTCTTTTTCTGCCGAGTATCCCTGCGGCTTTTTCCCTGTCCAGATGATATTGGGAATAAAAAGAAGTAGTAAAAAAATTAATCCAGTATATGAAAATCCCAGATGTCCTGTCATTTATTTTTCCTCCTTATCCTTGAACATCTTTTAAAAGTTTTCCAGCTTCCCTGCACCATGCCAGATAGGCACGGTATGTTTTTATTCCAAATTCGACGGTAAGTAAATAATATTTATGGGTACTGTCTTCATCCAGACAGTTTTTTAATACCTTTTCATATTCCAGTAATTCCGACAGTTCCAGTTCTGTTTTTTTTCGGAAGGCTTCGATATGGAATAACGCCTGTTCTGCACCCTGCTCATTTCCAAAAAAAAGTTTTAACAGAGTTTCATAACGAAGCTCGTCTTTTTCGACCGGAAGGGTAAGCCAGTGTTTTAAATAATTCCGCCCCTCATCTGTTATGCTATAGATCAGCTTGTTTCTTTTGTTTTCCATATCTTCCTTTTTCGTCGCCAGCCCGCGGCGCACCAGATCAGCAAGTGCCGGATAGATGCTGCCATAGCTCGCACTCCAGAAATATTTCAATGCTGTATCCATTCTTTTCTTTATCTCGTATCCCGTTAATTCTTCGTGACTTAACAGACCTAAAATCACGCAGTCAATCTTTTTCTCAATTGCCATTGCCAGTTTCCTTTCTTTCAGCCAGCCCATAAACCAGAACATTCCGGGGGGCAGGCTCTGCTGTATTTACCGCAGGAACTACATTTATCTTTTTCTCTGGTTTTTATATGTATCCCCGGAAGGTGAAAAAACCTGCGAAGCATCATCCCCAGTATCATAAAAGGAGCCATCCAGCAAAAATAATGGCAGAATGCCCTCCACATATCAATATGATATGTTTATTATATATCATACTGATATATTGTCAAGTCTTCACGGGCAATAACCGGATAACATTTTTATTGTTATTTGCCTGAAACTGTGTATAATAACAAGTAAGAATTTTTAAGGAGAAGTTATGCATTCAAAAGATGATTCATATGATTATCAGGAGATGAACCTGACAGAGCAATTCAATAATGAAGAGCCGGGAATAAAGCCAAAAACGTTACCTGCGCAAAACAGCCTTGCACAAACATTTGACACCATAGCATCCTCATACGAAAAAATGCGTCCCGGCTACCCCGACAAACTGTACCAGACAATTTTTCATTACATGCCCCTCGGCAAATCCAGTAATGCTGTCGAAGTGGGAATCGGCGGCGGACAGGCAACTCTTCCGGTATTACAGACCGGATGCCGTCTGACTGCTGTTGAATATGGTGAACATTTTTCCAGCCTGTGCCGCAAAAAATTCAGCACATACCCAGAATTTTCCGTTATTACAGCTAAATTTGAGGATGTTAATTTTAACCCTGACACATATGATTTCGTTTTTTCCGCCTCTGCATTTCACTGGATACCGGAGGAAACCGGTTATAAAAAAGTTTTTTCGATGCTTAAAAGCGGCGGTGCATTTGCACGGTTTGCCAATCATCCGTTTGCAGCTAAAGAAAATCCCAGGCTCTGTAAGGAAATTCAAAATCTGTATGCCATATATATGAATTCAACCTCTGCCCCTGTGGAATATACAAAAGAAAACGCAGAACAAAGGGCCGATATTGCATATAAATATGGCTTTTGCGACATTCAATATAAACTGTTTCAAAGGACAAGAACCTTCACTGCCAAAGAATACACCGCCCTCCTCGGAACCTATTCCGATCACATTTCACTTGAGGAAAATAAAAGAACAGAATTCTTTTCCGAAATTGAAAAAACGATTGATCATTTTGGAGGTAAAATCACAATTTATGACACCATAGATTTACAGCTTGCAAGAAAACCATAACCATACAATAGAGGAAAGGAACCAAAAATGAAAAAAAGAAAAACACTGACAAAAGACTTTGAACAGCTGGTAGAAAACAACGACACTGAGGCAATTAAAAAGGTATTTGAAAAATGTGATATCAACGCCTACGGAGGATATTACAAAGGCAATGCCCTGTCCTTCCGTCTTTCCGAGGAACTGATGACATGGCTTGTGGAAAATGGGGCGGATGTTAATTACGTGGATGCCTATGGCTATACCGCGCTTCTTCATCACGCTGGCAGCGCATGGACCGAAGAGCAGGCGCTTACACTGGTAAAGCTTGGGGCAGATGTGCATGCTACTACAGACCTGTACAAAACAAATGCCCTGCACTATGCTGTGGAAGCAGGAAACTTAAATCTTGTCCAGCGCCTTTTAGAATTGGGGACAGATATCAGCGCACCTGACTGGAACGGCGACACGCCACTTGAGCGGGCATTTCTGATAGCGAGGGGACAATATGACTTTATCAGACTGGAACCGGTGACAAAATATCTGTTATCAAAGGGGATACCTGTAACTGAAAAACTGCAGAAATATATGAAAGAAACAGCAATTGAAATCGAATTCCACAGAAATGATTTACTAGAGAATGACCTATTCACCCAGGAAGAAGCTGACACTGCCTTAAACAGCTTATATGAACAGCTTCATGTTACGCCTGTTCCAAGAAGAAAAGCGTATGACGGAAAAACCCGTATCGAAGTAAAAGAAAAAACCTGGCAGAAACAGCATGAAGAACTCTGGAATCTTCTGGTTCCCGGCTCGGGTCATGCGAACACGGTACAGGGGGAAGTTATCCGCATATCCGGAAAGCTTTCACATGAAATTCTGGATAACGGGGCATGTAACTGGGACCGGGCATTTAAAGAAATTGCGCAGGCATTACTTACCTATACCCAGATGGGAAATCCACTTCCGGAAACAGAAGCGGCGGAAGTAAAACAAATTATCCACTCCATTAAAAAAGCCTGGGTAGAAGAGCTTTACCGCTTAAGCGAACTTTCCGTAAAATGGGTGCTTTTAAATCCTGATCCGATTGCACTGGAAGACGTCAGCTACTACCGGTAAAACTTTTAAATGAATTTATACCTTTCCAAAATAAAAGTTTGCTGAATTATACCAGCAAACTCCTATTTCCCTTCCCTGTTTAACCGCTGTTTTAATGCCTTAACCGTATCCAGTAAATAAAGCTGTTCATCCTCCGACAATTCTTTTGCAACTTCATAAAGCTCTGCCAGTATGCGGGCGCTTTGAGAAGATTCTCTTGTGTCCTGCATTTCCCCTTCACCATTTAACAGCCATTCTTTTCTAATATCTAAAACCTGACAAATCGCATTTATAACAATAACCTGCGGCCCTGTTTTATTTTTTTCAAGATTAAATATAACCCCTCTTGACACTCCAATGGATTCGGCAAGAGAATTCTGGGTATAGCCTTTTTTCCTGCGGGCATAATTCAATCTCTCACCCAAAGTATTCATGTTTAATCACCTCATTATCAAGTATACAATATCATGAATTCAGTGTCAATGAGTTTTTGCTCTGTCAACGCATATCAAATCTTTGTTTTTCATTGACACTGAATTGAAAAGATGCTATAATTCATTAACAAAGCAATACAAAGGAGGAAATTACATTGATATGGAAAAACTGTTCCAGCAGGCAAATAACAATCGTAGATGAAATCATTGACAATGCAACAGAGCTTCCTGTCGAAAGTCAAAACCTGATACTTATGATGGCAAAAGCGATGCAATATACCAGAGACTGTATGATGCGCGAACACACCTCAGAACATTTTACAAGGAAAGACTTAATATGATTAATAAAAAAATTGCAATTGTTACAGGTACAAGAGCAGAATATGGTCTGCTAAAACCAATAATCCAAAAAATTCAAGATGACAAAGAATTACAGTTATGTCTAATTGTAACCGGAACTCATCTTTCTAAGAAATATGGTTTTACTTTTCATGAAATAGAACTGGACGGTTTTTCTATAAACTACAAAGTAAACATGAACCTTGAAAATAATACTCCGTATGGAATTAGTTGCGCTATGGGACAAGAGATTGTTGAACTGGCAGAAATCTTTGATAAAGAAAAAATTGATATGGTAATTCTTTTAGGAGACCGTTATGAAATTGAAACAGCTGGTATTGCTGCTTTGATTTCCAGCATTCCTATTGCACATCTCCACGGAGGAGAACTAACAGAGGGACTTATTGATGATGCAATACGCCACTCCCTGACAAAAATGAGCATGTTACATTTCACCTCCACACCAGAGTATAGGAAACGTGTAATACAAATGGGTGAAAATCCCAAAAGGGTATTTTATGTCGGAGCCCTGGGAACTGAAAATATTCGTAACTCAACTTTATATTCCATTGATGAACTCTGTGGAAAATTTGGTGAATGCTTCAGAAAGCCATATTTTATGATTACATATCATCCAGTCACACTGGAACCCGGCTCTGCCCAAAAACAATTTAACAATTTGCTGACAAGTCTGTCATCTTTTAAAGACTATACATGTATTTTTACCTATGCAAATGCTGATTCCGAGGGAACAATAATTAATCAAATGACAGAGAAATATGTAAATAATAATGACAATGCATTCGCATTTGTATCTATGGGAAAAAACGGCTATTTAAGTGCACTAAAACATTGTAAAGCCGTTATAGGAAATTCTTCAAGTGGATTAATAGAAGCACCATCCTTTCATATTCCAACTGTGAATATCGGAAATCGACAGACTGGCCGTATAACAGGCAATACCGTGCTTTCCTGCGGAAATTCCAGTGAAGATATAGTCAAAACCATTTCCACAGCATTAAGCCCTGAATTTAACAGACTCTGCCGGTCTTCCCAAAATATTTACGATAAAGAAGGCACTTCCGAAACCATAGTAAAAGAGATTAAAAAATTTCTGAGTCAGGATATTAGCACTGCAAAAAAATTTTATGATATAGACTTTAAATTGGAGAATCAAAAATGAAAATATTGTTTATCGGCTGTGTCCAGTCTTCTTATACCTTGTTGCGCAAACTTATAAATATTCATGCCAATGTTGCAGGTGTAATCACGAAAAAGGAATCTTCTTTTAATTCGGACTTTAGGGATCTTTTTCCCTTATGTCAAAAATACCATATTGAGTGCATATATGTTCAAAATATTAATGATTATGAGAGCATGAATTTTATTCAGAAGGTTAATGCCGACATTGGATTTTGTTTTGGATGGTCGCAGCTCATTAAAGAAAAAATCATAAATCTATTACCTAAAGGTATCATAGGATTCCACCCTGCATTATTACCATATAACAGAGGACGACATCCAATTATCTGGGCTCTGTTTCTTGGTCTTCCAGAAACTGCTTCAACTTTTTTTCAAATTGATACAACGGCAGATACCGGAGATATCTTATTACAGGAAAAAATAGAAATTACGTATGAGGATGATGCCGGTACCTTATATAAAAAGATTATGGAAACAGCTTGTAACCAAATAGAACTTCTTGTAAAAGGTTTAGAACAAAATTCCCTTGTCCACGTACAGCAACACCCCCAGGGAAACACATGGAGAAAGAGGGGAATAAACGATGGCAGGATAGATTTTCGCATGTCTGGCAGAAGCATTTATAATTTAGTAAGAAGTCTTACAAAACCTTATCCAGGCGCACATATTGTAAAAGCACAAAAACAATACAGAGTATGGAAGGTATGTGAAATTGAAATGACCGGGCTGGAACATATTGAACCCGGAAAAATCCTGGAAATATATAATGATGGAACTTTTGACGTAAAGGCAGCAGATAAAATTATACGGGTTCTGGAATGTGACAAAATATCACTTAAGAAAGGGGAATATTTATATCCATGAAAGTAATGGTAATATCACCACACCAGGATGATGAAACTCTGGGTGCCGGAGGAACTCTGTTAAAGTTAAAAAAAGAAGGTCATGCGATTTTCTGGCTTAATATTACTGCTGCCAGTGAAGAAGCAGGATGGGATTCCCAATTTGTTTTTCACCGGCAAAAACAAGTGACAAAGGTTGCAAAAGCTTTCGATTTTGAGGATACCATGAACTTATCTCTTCCTCCTGCTACCCTCGGTGCAGAAACCAGACAACAAGATATTATCGATGGAATCAATAATTTTTTTCTGAAAGTCAGGCCTGACTGGATTATTCTGCCCGATTACAATGATGTACATTCAGATCACCGGATAGTATTTGATTGCGGTATTTCCTGTTCCAAAATATTCCGGCATCCCTCAATAAAAAGAATTACTACCATGGAAATTTTATCAGAAACAGATTATGGAATCCCAGATAATCATTTTACGCCAAACCTATTTGTGGACATCAGTAACTTTATTGATATGAAGCTGGAAATTGTAAAAATATATGACACAGAAATTTCCCATCCGCCCTTCCCTCGGAGTCTGGACGCCATAAAAGCTCTCGCGCGTATCAGGGGTGCGGCCTCAGGCGCAGGCTATGCGGAAGGTTTTCGGATAATCAAAATGATAGAATAATCCATCTTTCAATTACATATAAGTGTTATTCATATGGAGCGCATTACAAGGGCAACATCACAATAAACACGGTACCGCCGCCTGACCTGTTTTTTGCTGAAATAATTCCGTTCTGCTGTTCAATAATCATTCTGGCAAGATAAAGGCCAACCCCGGCTCCTTCTTTCACTTTACCGGCGGCCTGGCGACAGCGGTAAAATCTCTGGTAAATACGGTGCAGTTCTTCTTTTGGAATTCCCATTCCTTCATCTGCAATCTCAATCTTCACATATTTAATCATTTTCTGTACGCGTATTTCCACCCTGGTATCCGTACCGGAATATTTGACTGCATTATCAAGTATATTGGAAAGCGCCTCCCCGGTCCATTTCATATCATGGCAGACGGTAAAGTCCTCTTCCATCTCCAGGGAAATTTCAATTTTTTTATCCGCAGCTTTTCTGTAAATCTGACTCACTGCCCCGGCTATCGTCTGTTTGATGCTGCATGGCAGCATGTGAATCTGTATCATGTGGTTTTCAAGCCTTGACAGATTCATAAGCTCCTCCAGAAGCATTTCAAGCCTGTTAATTTCAAACTCCTCCTGCGCAAGGAATTCATTTTTTTCTTCTTCTGAAATTACTTCTGCAAGCACCAGTTCATGGCTCATGCGAAGGGATGCCAGCGGAGTTTTCAGCTGGTGGGAGATATTTGTAATTAATGCCTTTGTACTCTCCTCTTCTGTCTGGAGTTTTTCTTTTAAATCCCCAAAATATGCGCCTGTCTCCCTTATGTTTTCCCAGAGCTTCATCCACTGCATAACCAGAACCCCGGAGTCTTCCATACTCTCCCACAGACCAGAGTCTTCCATCTGAAATTCCCCTGCACGAAATTTCCCAAGCTGCTCACAAAGCAGCGATGTCTGTTCCAAAAGAAGCTCCTGTCTATGTTTTTCCCTGATGCAGTTTCCGATTCCGATACATACAACCGCCATTGTAGTAATGGCAGTCAGGGCTGCCCAGAGCCGGATGGTTCCCCTGTCCAGCATTCCCGCCAGAAAATCATAGCCGTATTTTTCGGATAATAAATCCCTCTCCTTTGACTCTGACAGGCGGCTGGAAGGTTCTTTTACCAGCATTCCCGCCAGCTCTGACTCCAGCTGCGGATGACGCTCCAGCAGTTCGCCAAACTGGTATATTCTGTTTCTTTCCCGGATTCCTGCAAACAGCAGGATGGCTGCCGAAAGTGCCAGGACAGAGACGAGCCAGATCATTCCATACCAGAACACTGTTTTCTTCATAACTGTTTTACCTGTCCTGTCCAGATATACCCAAGCCCCCTGACATTGGAAATCTGGTCCGTTCCCAGCTTGTTTTTCAGCCTGCTGATATTTACGGCAACGGTATTATCGTCCACAAACTGCCCGTCCAGTCCCCATACCTGTTCTAAAATATTTTCCTTTGACGCTATCTTTCCTGCATTCTTAAGAAGGTAAAGCAGAAGCTGCAGTTCAGTTTTACTTAGCACCACTGGTTCATTGTTTTTTGTCACCTGCATATCCTTAATCCGGACTTCGATATCACCGGAAATATATTTCATGCCGCCGCTGTTTTGAACCCGGTGCATCAGGGCGTTTACCTTGGATATTAACACCATCAGGGAAAACGGTTTTGTCATATAATCATCTGCCCCGGTATCATAGCCGTTTATTATATCGATTTCCTGGTTTAAAGCAGTAAGATATAAAAGAATTACATCACTCTGCTCCCGCACTGCCTTCCCGAACTCAAGCCCGCTTCCATCCGGCAGGGTAATGTCGCAGATAATCATGTCCACAGCTTCCTTTTTAAAAATCTGCTCGGCTTCAGTTTTTGTAAATGCCGGATAAACCTGATAGCCTTCTTTTTCAAGCCTGAGTGAAATCCCTCTGTTTAAATTGTTGTCGTCTTCTACAATTAATATTTTTTTCATCTTAAATTAAAAGAAACCTTCCTAAAATGACTGTTTACAAGTAACCCAAACAATGATATAATCTAATCAGAAATGGAACAATCGCCCACAAGGGGTTGACCAAGTTAACAAGATAGCAAACACCACCCTTCAACAGGTCAAAGTATCAGGGTGGTTTTGCTATGTATGACTACTTACAAAACGTAAAAACGAATGTAAGCAATGCCAAAAGGAAAAGACATAACACACCCTATAACACGATTGTTCCATGACAAAATTCTATCATATTCTTTTAGCCCTGACAACTTTAAAACACGATTCTTTCAGGATACCGCATTTCCTCTTTACAAGTTCCGGCTTTTATTCGCTGAACCGTACCCGTTCAATCAGTGATTCCTTTTTCACAGACCTGCTGAGAAACAGTACAAGTATAATCTGCACAACTGTCAGCACCGCCATGATAATCAGTGCAACCGTAAACGGATAATGGTACCGGGACATCTCAAACATTCCAGTTTTCTTTGCCCACAAAAATACCGGATAACCAGCCGCGCTTCCTGCGCCGATGGACAGCACCAGCGTGCCTGCCGTATAAAACAGTCCCTCCAGCTGCAGCATCCTTCCAAGCTGACGGTCAGACATTCCTACTGCCTGCATCATGCCAAGTTCTTTTTTACGGATATGCACGCTGTTAATCATCGTATTAATTAAGTTCATCACGCAGATTACCCCGAGGATTCCGAAAAATGTAAAGCATGCCCCCCGCATCAGTTCCATGCCGTTTTTATACGTCTCATAATAAGCTTTCCATGTTTCCATTTCCAGTATCCCTTTGTCAGTAATCAGATTACCCAGTTCGTTCGCAAGTTTTTCATCGTAATTTTTATCTGCAACTACCTGGAACGAACGGCTGATATTACTGCTGCAGAGATTGTCCACTGCATCCTTTGCCATAACCAGATTACCAGCTGACAGTCCGTACGTATAATCCCCAACACCTGCAATTTCAAGTTCCTTCTCATAACTGTTTTCACCATCATGAATACGGACTGTAAATTTATCTCCCACGTTCAGCTCCGGATACCAGTGCAGAAGGGGAGTGTCAATAATGACTTTGTCCCCGGACAGCAGGTCTTCATAATCCACATCCCCTTCTATGATTCCCTCTTCAACCTCTTTTTTATATGTCTCCGGCACTCCCCAGATATCAGGCACTTCCACCTCCTCCAGAAAAGGTCCCCCGCTGATTTTTGCTGAACTGAAAACATCCACACGCTTCACCCCGTCCAGCGCTTCAATCTCTGCCTTCAGTTCATTATTTAACGGGTTGTTCTTCTGAATTTCGCTCCATGCCCATTCCGGATGTTCCTTATTATTTTCCTCAACATGCTGCCAGATTCCATACTGTCCCGTGATGCTGTTATTTGCACTCTCCACCGGGTCTGCGCAGGATAACACGGTGGCGATTACCATCATAAAAATTCCAGTAAAACTCATGGAAAGAATCGTAATCATACTCTTTCTTTTATTGCCAAAAAAACTGTTTCTGGCAAGCCGTCCAATTGTCAGATATTCATATCCTTTCCGGACGCTCTTTCTGCACCCTGTACCCGCCTGGTAACGCATTGCCTCAACCTCTGATATCCGGGCCGCTTTTTTCATCGGGCGCAACAGGGAAACATATACCGTTACAAATGTTACAACTGCTGCCAGCAGATAAATCCACGGATACCACAGGGAAATTTCATGATTGTCAATAATTTCCCACATCACCTCTGCCTCAGAGGATACCACCATTCCCGTGCCGATAAACAATTTCAGAACCAGCTTTGAAACCAGTGTTCCCAGAAGCAGTCCAAAAGGAACCACAATTGCCGCAACAAGCATGCCCTCCCGCAGCACAATCTGTTTCATCTGCCGTTTTGTGGCACCGATTGCCTTTAACCTTCCAAACTCCTGAATCCGCTGCGACATGGACACATAATAAATGCTGTAAATGGTTATCATTCCGGCAACCATGATAACCACCATAATTATGATAATAGCCGGCAGAACTGCAGGGTCCACATAATTGGCAGCCAGAAACTCCTTGTTGATGTTCATGTCTTTTTCCAGAATGCCAAAGGCTTTTGCAATCCCTTTTATCTTTTCTTCAATCTGCTCCGTATTACTGTTGTCAATTCCGTCAAGCTGGAACATAAAACGGTATGCCGTCTGTTCTTCCGGAACTTCTGCCTGCAGAAATGCTTTGGAAACAAATAGGGTAAATATTTTTTTCTCAATGCCGGTTTCTGAATCCGGTGTAAAACCACAGATAACAAATTCTTTTTTCTGCGCTGTATCCAGTCCGCCGTTTCGTTCAATCTGGTAGGTCAGGGTAATCTTATCTCCGATTTCCCCCTCCTGTCCAAGCGCCTTTAGCAGACCTTTTGACACGACTATCTCATCTTCCTTCTGCGGAAACTTTCCGCTGGAAAGCTCCCCTTTCATAAGCTCCACAGCCGTATCGTCGAGATACAGCATACTTCCGGTCAGCCCGTCTTCCATCAGAAATCCCGGATCACTTCTTAATCCGTACTTAAGAAAATCCTTCCGGACGGCCAGTTCTTCCGCTGTCTGGCTGTCCACATTCCGAAACAGCGCATGCCATGTGGGATAGACTTTGTTTATCGCGGCAAACTGTAAATCCATCATATTTTTTCCCACGGTCGGAACCACAAACAGCAGCATTGTCGTTAAAAATATGGCTATTCCCGTTAATATGTTTTTGCTTTTATGATACTGCATATTACGGAATGCAATTTTCCATGTACTTAATCCCGTCATTCCTTCTGTTTTCTTACTCATGACTGACTCACCACCTTACCGTCTTCGATCACAATCACCACGTCCGCCATCTGGGCAATATTTTCATCATGCGTAATCATGACAAGCGTCTGCCCGAAATCCGCCACGCACTGTTTTAACGTTCCCATCACTTCTAATTCCGTCTGCGAATCCAGGTTTCCCGTCGGCTCGTCTGCAAGTATAATCGCAGGCTTTGACACCAGCACCCTTGCAATTGCCACGCGCTGTTTCTGTCCGCCGGACAGGGCGTTTGGCAGACGGTTCTTTTTATCCAGAAGACCGATTTTATCCAGTATGTTTTCCACTTCCGCACTGCTCACCTTCCGGTTATCCAGTCCCAGCGGCAGCACCACATTTTCCCATACATTTAAGGAAGGCACAAGATTATAATCCTGGAATATAAAGCCGATTTTTTTTCTCCGAAACTGTGCGAGCTTATCATCCTTCAGGGAAAAAATATCACTGTTTTCGATAATGACTTTGCCGGAATCCGGCCGGTCAAGCCCCCCGATCAGATGCAGCAGGGTGGACTTTCCGGAACCGGAACGTCCGACAATTGCTGTAAACTTTCCCCTCTCAATCCGGACGCTGGTGTGGTCCACTGCTTTTACCACGCCCCCGCCTTCTTTATAATATTTCACCAGATCCCTGACTTCCAAAATAATACCCATATTTTTTATTCCTTTCATGTTATTTCTTATTTTGTGCATTTGCTTTTACATGTATTATAATAGCAGATGAGTATTACAAAAGACTTACGGGAAGTATAACAGTTTTGTAAGTTTTAGAAGGTTAGGGTATCTTTGCAAATATCTGCAAAAAACTGTAAATAGAGGGGACAAGAGATTAGGGAATGTGGTTGCAGAGTTTATTTTCTCATATTTTTACATATTCTTTCAGTGAAATGGTGTAAATTTAAGGTGGTATTTGGTGTACGGAACCAATTTGATATTCTCGATTTGACTAGTATTTTACCCATGAATTTCCCAATATCCATAACGCCTGCCACCTTTACGTTCAATGCAATTTTTCTTTTTCAATTTTTCGAGTTCTCTTTGTACGGTTCTTCTGTTCACAGATAATCTCTGTGCCATTTCTGTCGTTGTCATGGATGCATTTTCTCTCAGCAAAGATAAAATTTCTGTTTCCTTTGTGACATCCTTTGTGACATCCTTTGTGACATTCTGATTTTTTGTCGCTATAGATTCTGGCACCTTGGCACTTTGAAGGGCATTAAATTTAAGCATAATATCCCCACCATGGACAATATATTCTGGTTCATCTGCACCAAGCGTTTTACAGGCATCACATATTTTTTGAATGCCACGCCCCCAACTTTCAATGAAACCCGCTCGATAAAAAACTCTCGCAATGTCAGGATTAAAAGGCTTTGAAGAATGAGAATGCATCAATGTTTCCGCAGTCCAGCCAAAGGGCAGCATACTGCTGTTGCTGATATACATCACATCTTCTTCAATTCGTAATCTGTATAGGGATATTATCTGCCCAATTACAATGAATCAGTGCATTAAACACAGCTTCCCTCACTGCATCTCGTGCAAATGGATATGTTTCCACTCTTGTTTCCTTATGGTATGATATCGCTGCTTTCAAATATTTTAGATAAATTAAATCAATTACCCTATCTGCAATAATAAGCAGAGAACCTCTTACTTCATCCTGATACAATAAGTCACTGCCTTCAAACTTGCCAATTTTCACATAACATCCGCTAATAACTTTTTCTGCTTTACGGTAAAAACACAATGCACCCGCACGTTTTAGCTTTCCATTTTCTATTAAATCTAATTTTTCCAGAAGTTCTGTATTTGAAATATCCAAATCCTCTTTCGTCATTCGACCGCTTCGGAGTGCCTCCTGCCTAAAAATATCAAAACTTTCCTTATCCAGATCGTCAACTGAAATACCAGCTATTGTAGCCGCATCCCATTTCAAGCCTGTCTTAGATATAAGAAAGTTCGTCAGTGCATCACCTCTTAACTGCTGTTTCGTACTGCCACTGCGGTAATGATATTCCCCATCATAATTTACCGGAAATGCCCATGGATTCACAACAATTTCTATATATTCCTGACCATTCTCTGTCAGTAAATTGACATCAGCCACAATCCCCAGTTTGTTTTGTATCTTATTGGGGATATCCTCAAGTAATCTCTTAGAATTGCTGATACCGATAACCGTTCCGTCATCTCTTTTTCCAATGTATATCTTTCCACCTTGTGCGTTTGCAAATCCACAAATCCATTTTAAATATTCGTCACGCCAGGATTCTTTCCATTCGATGTTCTGGTTTTCAGACATTTTAACGCCTCCCTCCTGCATAAAGCTTTTTCTCAACGATTTTAAAAGTTTTTAATTATTCACATCAATATTGACATACCACAAATCCACTTAAGAAACTCGTCATTCCAGGGTTTTTTCTATTTTATTGTTTGACGTTCTGGTATATATACCTGACTTCCCTTTTAATTAATATGCCTTGTCAAAAAATACTTCTGATTGCTTGATATAATAATTGCTCTTCATATTGATCCAAATCATCTGTCACTCTTTGTAAATTATCCCTGACAAACTTTTTTGTCTCATCGGCTCCACATCTAACAAGAATTTGATTTCTCTTCTCAATCCTTCTAATAGCATCTACCGGATATCCATATTCTATTAACTGCTCTCCAAAATAACTTTTCACTCCTGTTTCATAAAATCTTATAACTTTTGAAAGCGAAAAATTTTCTAACACCTTATTTTTTATAGAACAGGTGCAAACAAAAATACTTTCAAATAGTGCTAACATTTTTGGTATTTTGTGTTCCAGTATTTCCTTTTGTGTTTTAAATGCTGCCATATATGCATTATCAACTGTTCGATTATTACCATTTTTATCTGGGGTTTTAGTTCTCTTCAATTCATACTTTAATATTCCTACAAATCCCTCTTCACAATAACTTCTACTAATTGCTTTATATCTTTTCATTATTGGTTCTTCTATTAAATTCGCCTTGAAAAAAATATCTAGGATGGCGTTTATCGCTTGATATTTTGTGAATTGAAGCAATATATCCGAATACTTTGTTTTCTTATAAAATTTATTAAATAATTCTTTATCATTTAACAGATAACGCAACAAAGTTTCTTGATTTTCTTTTTTAATCAATCTATTTTTCTGAAACACATTCTCTGGCAATAGATATTCTTTTTGCATTTCTATTCGAATTTCTTTTATCTGTCTATTAGCACTTGAAAGGTCATCCATATTTGCATTATCTATATCAATAGCATCTAACCTTTTCTCACTATATGTAATAAAATCCAACATCAAATTTTCATTATCTTCAAGTTTTTTTAACTCTTTGTCTACCAAAAAATATCTTCCTATAAAATTATGATAATATCTTCCTGCTCGTCCTATAATATTTTTTAAATCAAAGGTTGTGAGTGGAACACTTCCCTTTGTATGATTCAATACTACCATATTTTTTGCATCCGTATTAACCCCTTCCACAATTGTTGAGGTACAAAATAGTAAATCAAATACACCCCGATTAAACAAATCTAATACTTCTTTTTGGATATACTTTGGCAATTTCCCATGATGCATTCCAAAGCCTTTTTCCAAAACGCTAACAAAACTCCACTCGTTAATTGAATTGTTAATATTATAATTACGCTTTAGATGCTTTAAAAACATCTCAAACTTCTCATCCGTTATGACTTTTCCCTGATGATTATTGGATAATTTTTTTGCATACTCATTTGCTTTTCCCGGATTCATACAATATAATAAAGTAGAACCATATTCCTTATCTGCTATGTATTTAACAATATCACAAATTCTATCATTCTTTTTTGTGCTTATAGTCTTTGGCTGAGGATTTTCCAAATATTCCATTCCTAAATAATTCTCATTTATTTTTGTTCCATATGCTTCAACTTGAATACGCTTTGTAGGTTCAAATTCTATTTCAACCACTGAAATATTGTTATTTTTAATGTATGCTTGCATACCGTAACCAAATTGCTTTTTCTTTAAATTTGGTCCTGCTAAATAATAATCTTCTACTTGTCTTGAAAGCAAATATAAACAAATACGGAAGGTCTTGGCTCTTGCCTCATCCAAGAAAGATACACTGCCTTTAAACACATTTTTCTTATCCTCGTCCTCCTGCTCATCCAATTCATCAACGCACAAATCTTCATCGATTTTATACATTTCATCATAAAAGAAAAAATCAAGTCTTATATCTGCATAATTCGCAATCAATTGCATTGCCCTTTCAGGAGTAAAAACAAAGATATTTCGTCCTTTTACATCTATCTCACTATCTATTGATTTTATTACATGATATCCCATTTCACATTCACGATTCATTTCCTCCATATTTAAAGCATTTTCTCTAAGCAAAGCCACTGTTGGAAACACTAATAAAACATTTCTGTATTTTTCATGATTAAGAAATAATATTTCACGCATGATAAATGTTTTTCCATATGATGTAGGAGCGCTAACCAACATCCTCCTTTTCTCTAATGACTGGAAATGGTCTATAACATCCTGCTGTGATTTATCCAAAAAATTATTAGGTCTAACCTTCGATTGATATTGCTGCAAAATTGCGGCATCACTTAACAAACTTATACTTGATGCTGTCATATTAACGGATTTTCCTTTTCTATAAAATCCGTTCTGAACATTATATCCAAATACTCTCATTTTTTGCGATGCAATATAAAGAAGTTCTCTAACAATAGGGTCGTCTTTCTGTTTCTCATCATCTGATATTATACATACCAAATCTCTCAATTCCATTTTACTTTTATCATCGTTATCATTATAATTATTTATTGCCCTTGATAACAAATTAATGTAATCCTTCATAGAAACCTCCATTCCCCCTTAACCCAATTAAGTTTTCAATAGGGAATACAAAAAACAATAAATTGGGCTGAAATCCACTAAAAACATATTTATGCGAATCAAAATATTTTTCTATTCTTTCTATCTCTCTATTTATTTGTTCCTCTACATCTGATACACTCTGATAAATACTGTCTTTTCCATATGCTAACAAGCAAGGGATATTAATAGAAATATTTTTCTGTAATAAAAAATCAACAAATGCTTTTGCTCTATTTTGTTCATTTTGTTCAATCGTAATCATATTTAATTGATTTATTATATCGGTTAATTGTATCCCCTCATCCGATAAACCGACTTGCTTTTCCGCTATAAAAAATATTTGTTTACTTAAATACCCTGTGTCAAACTTTGATGTCAAGTCCTGATTTATGCCAGATTTACAATAAGATTCATCGCCTAATTTAGCCTGACCAAGCCATAATGTTATCCGCCCATTTTCATTGGTAAAATAGGTCAAATCATACCCCTTAATCTCATTATTATCATTTTGTCTGAGTATCGCCCTAACTGCTAACTTATAGGCATCGGGCAAAAGACTTTGTATTAGCAAATCAAACAGTACTTCACTCGGCAATCCATCTTGATTAGGCATTCTTTTAGGAAGACGGTTCTTATATGCATATTTTATAGCATTTTCAAGATTAGAAAACAGACCGCTTTTATACTTTTTAACTACCTCTTCTTCCCCATAACAGTAAAACACAAGATTTTTTCTCATCAATTCACCAAGTGCTTTATAACAATCATGGGAACAGGCACTACATTTCCCCTTACAATTATGGCTCAATGGAACTATAGTCTTTTTATCATCATGTAAAGGATAAACAGCTATTTCTGTGTTAAACATATTTTCAATTTGATTTTTGTATATATCCTTGTACTCTTTATAAATTGCCATTATTTCACCTTTTACTATTTTCTGAGGTATCACGTCATGTTTTTCCTTATATCAACTAAAACGCCTCCGAAATATCAACCCAATGTTCGTCCACCATATCTTCCACATACTTTTCGTAAATGTAAATGCTACAATATTCTCTGGTAATATTTCGGGTTTAGAAGCAAGAATATTGACGATTCTTCTTGTGACTACGCCTGTTTTACCCGCACCTGCACAAGCAATAATCTCTAAATCTTCATCAATCATCTTAACTGCTTCCATTTGAACTTCAGATAAATTCTCTAATAAGTCCATGCTTTCCTCCATAAGTACCTAACTCATTTTACAATTTATTCCTTTTTCATTATACTAAAAAAACTAAGTATTTTCAACGGCAAAAGCCCAAAACTTGCAAAAGAACCCTCGCAAGTCCAAATCATGACCTGCGAAGGTTCTTATAAAATCATTACCAAACTATCCTCTGCATCCACCCACATCTGCATCTCTCCATCCAAATACAGTCTCGCATATTCCAACGGTTCATCAATTGCCAGTGCATTCAAAGCACACGGTGAATTGGGTGTTACCTTCAATCCATGCTCTGCTTTAATACAGTCAATCCGCAGCAGATAACCATTAAATGTCGTAATATCAATGCTATTGTGATACTTATTGCACCTTGCATATATCAGTTGCATTATTTTCCGTCCTTTCCCGAGTAATTTCCAATCCTCACTTCTTAATGTTACGTCACAAAACCACTGGCGTTGTTACCCCTCTTAAAATCCCCATTTCACATCATCGTTCCAAAGCTCCCTCATTTGGTGTAAAACTGGTGTAAATTCTTCTCCCTTCCCCTCACAAACTCCCTAAATTTCAATATTCCCTCACCCCACCTCCCGCTTACAGATTTGTAAGGTTGGTGGGATTTTTGTTTTTTTCGGTGATTCTTTGCAAAAGTTGTGTAAGCCTTTGCTTACATCAATAAAAAAAGACACTTACTAAATCACAGCAAATGTCTTTTTAAAATTATGCTTTCATGCATTTACGTTCCTGAAGCATCTTCCTAATTCTTTCAGCCCCTTTTTTTGTGTCTGCAATAATTTCATCCGGTGTCATCTGAATATGCCTCAATGAGTTATATTCCCGAATCTTCCGAATGTCATCAACATCGAATCTTTCACTTACTACCGGCTCACTCATCATCATCACCTTCTTCCAGCAAGTTCAATTGTATTGCTGTCCGTTTCCACCTCATGATATTTAATCTGAGCCAGATAGTCCAAAAGAATATTCAACTTCTCCTCACTGCACCTGTCAATCTCCCTGAAAACAATATCTGACACATGACACCTCCGCTCTGTTTATAAACTGCTCTGCTTACTCTTATTATACCTTTTTACTGCCGAAAGTACAACCAAAGTTTTAAGATGACTAAAAATATCATTCTCGGTATTTATGAAAAATTTGACAAAGAATTTACCGGGTGCTATAATCAAAACCAACTAATGTAATTTGGATTCAGACAGGAGGCTTCCCATGTAATGCTATATTCCGACAAATAAATGCAGATAAAACCACAGGCACTGAAAAAGCAGACAGACAGTGACTGATTTTTTGTGTTTGCAAAAATCGGAATATTAAAACAGCATGGAGTTTCTTTGAAATAGTAAGCGGCATTAAAACTGTTTACTATAAAATGATATCTGTATACCACCAGTCGGCAGTAATATACTGTCTGATGTGGTATTGTTATTTGTGTATGCTGTGAAAAATATTCCTTCACGGCTTTTTTTGTGCCTACAGCCAAGGAATGGAGGATTATTATGGAGCAGATTTTTAAGTACCCCAGGACCAGACATCTTGAAGGTTCCAGGGAACAGTCAGGTGATGAAGATCTGAAATATGTAAAGTTCAGTGAGATACAGGGAAAATATTTAGTTCTTGAAGAGAAAGTGGATGGTGCAAACTGCGGCATCAGTTTTGGCAGAGACGGAAAAATGTTCCTGCAAAGCCGTGGGCATTTCCTGAACGGAGGATATGGAGAGCGCCAGTTTGATTTGTTCAAACTCTGGGCGGGCTGTTTCGAGGACAGACTGCACCGTCTTTTAGAAGACAGATATGTTATGTACGGGGAATGGCTTTATGCAAAACATACCGTATTTTATAACCGGCTGCCTCATTATTTTATGGAATTCGATATATTTGATAAAAAAGAGGAACGTTTCTTTTCCACCCGTAAGCGCAGGGAATTTTTGAGCAGCGTACCCTTTATTAAATCTGTCCGCGTACTGACCGAAGGGTATTATGAATCATTAGGAGAAATTGAAAAATGGATCGGACCAAGCCTTTTTATTTCCGAAGAACCGGAACAGGCTTTCCGTATACAATGCAAAAAGAGCGGCGTGACTCCAGAACTGGCTATCCATCAGACTGATCTGACAGGGATCATGGAAGGAATTTATATCAAGGTGGAAGACGGGGATTATGTAACTGACCGCCTGAAATTTGTACGGGGTTCCTTTCTTAATACGATCCTTGATTCGGAAAGTCACTGGGTAAACCGTCCGATTGTTGCAAATTGCCTGGCAGACGGAATTGATTTATTTGATGTGCCGGAGGGGTGAGATGCGTATGAACTATGAAATTCTTAAAGAAATCCGCAATAGCAATTTTTCTTTTAATCGACTTGCTGAATATTATCCGGGATTATCCATATTGAAGGATATTCCTCAAAATCCGGAATATCACGGGGAAGGAGACGTGTACCGCCATACGGAAATGGTATGCGAAAAGCTGGTAACACTTCCCGAATGGTCAGGACTAAAGAAGGAAGAACAGGAACTTTTATTTTTGGCGGCGGCATTTCATGATATCGGGAAGGCATACTGTACCAGGATGGAAGGCAAATGCGGAGCATTTCCCATAATGCCTTCCGATGACATGCCGCCTGGCGGAACGAAGGGGCAATACCAAAAAGAGGACGGAAAATGGGTATCACCAAGGCATACCATAATCGGGGAAAAGGAATTTCGAAAAATTGCTTACAGAGAGGCAGCACAGTTTGGGCTGACCTTCCACCAGAGGGAAACGGTGGCTAAGCTGATCCGGTATCACGGGATGCCCGTATGGTTCTGGACGAAAAAAAGAACCGAGTTTGATTTACTAAAAGCGGCAGAAAGCATCCCTTTACGGCTTTTATACCTGCTTTCCAAGGCGGATGTACAGGGTCGTATCGCAAAAGAGCCCGAAAAAATATCGGAAAATGTGGAATTGTTCGCGGACTGTGCCAAAGAATCAGGGGTTTGGGAAAAGCCCTATGTATTTGCGAACCCCTACACAAAATATCAGTATTTTCATAAAGAAGAATTATGGAAGGATGCCGAATTATATGATGATACGGGATTTGATGTTATTTTAATGTCCGGACTGCCCTTAGCCGGAAAAGACAGCTGGATCCTGAAAAACAGCATGGGAATGCCTGTAATCTCCCTTGACGGAATCCGTGAACAATTGCGGATTCCTCCTGCCAAAAATTCCGGTAAGGTGGTGCAGGCCGCTATGGAACAGGCAAGGGATTTTTTACGCCGAAAAGAGCCGTTTATCTGGAATGCAACCAATATCATTCAGGAAACAAGGCAAAAGCTGGTCCGCCTCTTTGCCGGATACGGTGCCCGGGTACATATTCTGTATCTGGAAGTGCCATATCAGGAACTGCTTGCCAGAAATCAAAAAAGAACCCGCTATATTCCGGAAAATGTTTTGGAGGATATGATCCGAAAGCTGGAAATTCCGGCACCCTGGGAAGCATATGAAGTAAAACTTTTCACTTAGTCTTCCCCTCCCATTACTTTATTCCACAGAACGGATATTTTTTAGCAATTAAAAACCTCTGTAAATAATATTTTTATATCATTTACAGAGGTTGAACCATTCCCATATTATTTCTTTAGCAAAATTTCTTTCCAATTTCTACGGTTATATCCAACTCTTAAGACAACTACTGTATTTATTGTCTCTTCTATTTCATAAAAAACATAATAGTTTTTATATGGCATACAATGGATTTTCTGACTGGAAAGAACAAGATCATCAACTAAGGCAAATCTGCTAGGTAATTTCCGCAAAGCTGAAATACCACCCCGCAAACCTGTAACAAAATGATATGCTGTTTCTGGCTCCAGTAATGTATACGCTATATAATCACCGATATCTATAATATCATTTTTCGCTCTTCTGGTTAAAACAACATCATACTCCTTCAACCTTGTACCTACCTTCTAATGCATCAAACACTTCATCAAAATCGTAAATAGTATTTTCCTGAACATCCTTCAACCCTTCATTTACAAAACTACGAATTTCCTGTTTCGCCTGTTCTTCTGGTGAATATAAAATTTTTACTGCGGCTTCCATATGGTACACCCCCCAATCTGTTCTATTATTAAATATAGTATAAGTGATTTTTCATATAATAACAAGCTTTTTCCTCTCTCCAACCACTTACAGTTTTGTAAAAAATATAAAATTTATCTTGACACATTTATTATACCGCCGTATAATAAATTATACAATCGTATAAAGGAGGTGAGACAATATGGGAAAAACGCTAAAAAAACTGGGCGAAGCCGAACTGGAAATTATGCAGGTCATCTGGGGAAGTAATCCCCCTGTTACTTCCAACCAGATATTAAAGGAGCTGCAGGCACGCAGAAAATGGCAGCTTTCCACACTGATGACTTCGTTATCACGGCTGGCGGACAAAGGCTATGTCTGCTGTGACCGTTCAACCGGAAGCAATCTTTACACCCCGCTTGTCACGGAGGATGAATACAGGACCACCGAAAGCAAAAACTTTCTGGAAAAACTGTATAATAATTCACTGCAGAACATGGTTGCCACACTTTACAGCAACCGGGCGCTAAAAAGTTCTGACGTGGAAGAACTTCGGAAATTTTTAGATAAACTGGAGGATAAAGGATGATTAAGGATTTATTTGTTTCCATTCTTGGAATTTCATTATCCACCGGCCTGGCTGCTGCGCTGTTTATGCTGCTTACACCATTATTCAGGAAACGGTATGCAGCCAGATGGAGCTGTTATATCTGGATTTTCATTGCACTCCGGCTGCTGGTTCCGGTCAGCGGAAGCAGTATTACAGGTTTCGCACAGCATATAATGTCTTCATTTTCGGCCAGGCAGCAGGAAACTGTAAACAGTCCGGTGATAAACACACCCCGGCAGCGGGTGATGATTGAGATACCGACGCAGATGGCAACAGAAATTACCGTACAGAAAGAGGAACGAAAAACCATTACACTGCTGGATATCGCTGCATATGTATGGTTTGCGGGCTGTATTGTTTTTCTTGCCTTTCCGGTATTTAGCTGCATAAATTTCAGGCTTCAGATTTCCAGAAAGGGAACGGCTGTGGAGAACGGACCGGTAAAGACACAGCTTCAGAAACTAACCAGGGAACTGCACATCCGCCGTCCTGTGCCGGCGGTGGAATATGACGGCACAATCAGTCCGATGATAACAGGTATTTTCAGACCGGTGGTGGTTCTGCCCCGGAAGGCTTATACGGAGAAGGAATTATATTTTATTTTAAAGCATGAACTGATACACCTGAAACGGAATGATGTACTGGTAAAATTTCTTTACGTAGCTGCGAATGCACTGCACTGGTTCAACCCGCTGGTTTACATTATGAGAAAACAGGCTGTGGTTGATATGGAGCTTTCCTGCGACGAGCGGGTGGTTTCAGGGACTGCATACGCAGACCGCAGGGATTACACGGAAACACTGTTTTCCACAATTAAGGAGACGTGTACAAAAAAGACATATTTGTCAACAGAATTTTATGGGGGAAAAAGAATTATGAAGAAACGGTTTAAAAATATCCTGGCCCGGTCCGGGAAAAAGAACGGCCTGCTTGTGCTCTCAGCCGCCATGGCCGTGACACTCATGGCAGGAACACTGGTCGGATGTTCGGAAGCAAAAAAGCCGGCTGCCAGTAAAGGACTGGTTCAGGCGGCAGATACAAAAAAAGAAGCAGGGGATACACCGCCGTCCCAGAAAGAGCTTACCATTCACAAAGAAGGGGAACCGGAAGTCAAGCAGACAGTAAATACCGTAGGAGTGGGATATTCCATTTACTTTCCGAAAGATGAATGGACAGAAAACACTTTCAAAAACTTTTCTGCTGCCCTGCCTGATGACACATGGCTTACAGACGGACGGGACATCTGGAATGCAGACGTAAATGACCGGGTACAGCTTAGGGTCACACATTACACAGACTTTTCAGCAGCCGCCAGACTGGAGGAGGCTTTCACGCAGGCTGGTTATGTCCAGGAAAACAATGAGCTGGTAAAAAAAGAGGAAGACCTTGTTATTAAGGTAAGACTGTATGACAGTGATGGCGATACCTGGAGCGTATTCTACTGCTATCCTTCAGACGCAGAAGAAGGCTGGGGAAGGGAGCTTCCGGTGATTGCGGATACTTTTGCAGTCACTGCATGCAGTGAGGACAGCAAAGCGTTCCAGCGCACGGTAAAAAGTTTTGTTGCAGCATACTTTAAAAAGGATGTGGAAGAGCTGAAAAAATATTTGGCCAGCCCGTCTGAAACAGCTGCCGGGGTTTACGAAGGTGCAGGAACGGTAAACAGCATGACAATAAAAGGATATGCAGAAAATGAGGAACTTTTGGACGGAAACGAAAAATCGGTTTCCGTGGAATTTAAGGAAGGTTCAGAGGATTCTTTTACTTATCTGACACTGTCCCTTATCAGGCAGGAAGACGAATGGAAAGTGAAGAGTTACGGACTGGAAAAATAACGTGTAAAAGGCGGGGAAAATCCCTGCCTTTTATGCTTCTATTTCATCTCTTGACAAAGCCAATTTCTTATTTTATGCTATTAAATATATCATAAAAAAGAAAGGAGGATTTCTGATGAACCCTAAAAAATTAGGATTCGGTCTTATGCGTCTTCCACTCACAGATTCTGCAGATTCCACAAGCATTGATCATAAGGCAGTGTGCCAGATGGCAGACAGTTTTCTGGAGGCAGGATTTACTTACTTCGATACCGCAGCACCCTACCATAACAGTCACAGCGAAACGGCGTTCCGTGAATGTGTTGCAAAACGGTATCCAAGGAATGCTTATACCATTACAAATAAGCTGAGCCTGTTTATGGTTCAGAAAGCCGAAGAACTGGAAAACTTTTTTGCAGGACAGTTGGAGCGCTGCGGCGTGGATTATTTTGATTATTATCTTCTTCATGCCATGAACAAAGATTACCTGGATCTTGCAGAAAAAATCGGTGCGTTCGACTTTGCTGCGCAAAAGAAAGCCGAGGGAAAAATAAAGCATGTCGGATTTTCTTTCCACAGCAGTGCAGAAGTTCTGGATGAAATATTGACAAAACATCCCGAAATGGAATACGTTCAGCTCCAGCTTAACTATATTGACTGGGAAGACGAAGAAGTACAGTCCCGGAAATGTTATGAGGTATGTGTAAAACACGATAAGCCGGTCATTGTCATGGAGCCGGTCAAGGGCGGACTGCTTGTTAATATTCCAAAAGAGGCGGATGCACTGTTAAAAGAAGCTGACGCTGATATGTCCGCCGCATCATTTGCCATCCGTTTTGCAGCTTCCCTGGACCATGTTGTCATGGTGCTGTCCGGCATGAGCAATGAAGAGCAGATGCGCGACAATATCTCCTTTATGAAAGATTTTAAACCTCTCACGGAATCCGAAAACCAGCTTGTCCTTAAAGCTGCCGGAATTATCCGCAGCAGACAGCGCATTGCCTGCACGGCATGCAGGTACTGTGTGGACGGGTGCCCGAAAAATATAGCGATTCCGGACTACTTTAAACTGATGAATAAAATCAGCCAGTACGGAGAAACACACCTGCCAGATGCAAAAAAAGCCTATGCCCAGAAAACCCGGGATTTTGGCAGGGCATCCGACTGTATCCACTGTCTTCAGTGCGAAAAACGCTGTCCGCAGAATCTGCCGATTACAAAGTATCTGGAAGAAACAGCCATAACACTGGAATAGAAAAGTACAGTTTCTGCCGCCACCGGCAGATAAAAAAATTTAATAACAAAACGGAGGTAAAATTATGAATAACAAATCAACAGCAATTACCATGAACAGATTATCTGTAAAAACACAGACACTGGCAGCAGCCGCTGCCATTATTGCAGCCGTTGCACTGCCGCAGGTTTTCCATGTAATCGGTGCATTATCCGGTCTGGGAACGGGGCTTGGGGAAGCGTTTCTTCCAATGCACCTGCCGATTATTCTGGTCGGACTTCTGGCAGGACCTTATGCCGGAGCCGTTTCCGGACTGCTTGCTCCCCTTGCCAGCTTTGCATTTTCCGGGATGCCGACTTCTGCCATGCTTCCATTTATGATGATTGAACTCTGCGTTTACGGATTATCCGCAGGACTTCTTAAAAATGTAAAGATTCCTGTAATCGCAAAGGTTGTAATCACGCAGGCGGCAGGAAGAATGATGCGCGCAGCAGCAATTCTGGTTTCTGTTTATGCGTTTGGAAACGAAAATGTACGTGTGGCAGCCATCTGGATGAGCATTGTTACCGGACTGTTCGGTCTTGTACTCCAGTGGACGCTTATTCCGCTGGCGGTTTACCGTCTGGAGGATATGAAGCGCAATGAAAACTAATCTGCAGAAAGCAAAAGAACTGTTGCAGACCGGGGAATATACCTGTGTTCTGTGCCAGGGGGACACCGTCTTTACCAGCACAGAACGGGGCGTTGCCCCGCTTGTAAACTGGCTGTCCTCCGGCATGGATTTTCATGGCTTTGGCGCCGCCGATAAAATTGTCGGAAGGGCTGCAGCATTTTTATATTCCCTGCTGGGAGTGGATGAGGTGTATGCTTCCGTTATGAGTGAAGAAGCAGAAAGTCTGTTATTACAGCTGCAAATTTCACCGTCTTATGAAGTGAAAACGGAATACATTATAAACCGTGCCGGGACCGGCGGCTGCCCGATGGAGCAGGCCGTAAAAGGCATCACTGAACCTGCACAGGCCCTGGAGGCGGTCAGGAAAAAAATGAAGGAACTTTCCCGGTAAAGGGAGGTTCCTTCATTTTTATTATTGGGGGCGGAATTACTGGCATTCCACCTCATAATATGCTGCATTCATTTCATAGTACAGTGATTCCATCTGCAGACCGGCTTCCAGAAGGGACCGGTGGCTTTCTATTACGTCAAGGCGGGAGGCTTCCCCGGCTTTTTCCAGAAGCTCTGTATTCCGGTAAACTTCTTCAAGATATTCTGTCACAGACTTCTGCGCCCGGATACTTGCGCGGGCATTTTCACATTCTGTCACACAGCCGGCAATAAAAATTTTATCCATATCCGGATGTCTTGCCGTACAGTCTTCAATCGTCCCCAGGGATTTATCTGCTGACATTTCAATTCTTTTATATTTCAGGGATTTCTCATTTAAATAATACTTGTCATACTGAATCGTATTGGCGCAAATCTGTTTCCGGGCACGAACATCAGCAATGTCTGCCCCGATCTGTGATGCCTGCACTTTTGTTATTTCTCCTTCTTCATACATTTTCTGTATGATGGTCTCTTTCTCAGCAAGAAGTTTTTGCATTTCATAATAAATCCTTAACAGCCTTTCATTTTTCAGCATGTCAAGATAACAGGAAACTCCTTCTGCACCTGTCCCGTCCAGAATTTCCTGACCCTCAGATACAGCAGATTCTGCCGGGGTTTCTTCTGCCTGCGTATCTTCTTTCTGTATATTTTCTCCATATTCACTTACACTCTGTGTGCTTTCGGCCCGGTCTGCTTCCACGGTATCTGCCATGGCATGAAAACCGTTTCCAAATACTGCCGCCATGAAAAACACAACTGCTGTCATTATTATTCGGTTTTTCATATGTATACGTTACCTTTCCCTGATACTCTGTTTCAGTGCATCCGTCAGCGGTTCCAGGAAAAACTCGATAATCCTGCGTTTTCCGGTTTTGATTTCCACACTGCATTCCATTCCCTGTGCCAGTTTTTTCCCGGCAAGCTTACTTTTTTCAAGCCGTATGTCCACCTGATAAACTTTCTGCATCTTTTCATTTTCCGTCGCGTCCGGGCTGATATAGCTCACGGTTCCAGACAGCATTCCGTACTTCTGGTAGTCGTAGGTGTCAATTTTTATGCTGACCTCCTGTCCCTCTTTGATATGTCCGATATCCGCATTCTCTACTTCCGCACTTACAATCATATATTTCGCATCCGGCACAAGCTCCGCCACATCCTGCGCTGCCGATACGACAGTTCCCGCATGTTCTGTAACCAGGGTTTTTACAATCCCGTCAAACGGCGCACGGATGTCCCGGTTTTCATATTCATAGTATTCCTGTTCCACGGACAGTCCCTGTTTCTTTAGTTCATCCAGATATCCCTGCCGCGTTTCATATAATTCTGTTGTTCTCTGTTTTCTGTATTTCTCCAGGTCATCCACGGCGGATTCATAGATGCCCTTGTACTGTTCCACAGAACCGGCTTTTGTTATTACCTGCTGGCTGTTTTCACCCATCCGGTAATCCGCCGAATTTTCATCTGCTGCAGCTGAAACCTCGGCCTGCTCCATTTCGGATTGTTTAATGGAAACACGGGCCGCAGCGGTCTGTACATTCTGCATTTTTTCCTCCCACTGTGCTTTTGATTTTGCTCCTGCCTGATACAGCTTCCGGTATCTCTCTGCCTCATCCTTTGCATATTCATAATCCTGTTCCAGCAGTTTCAGCTCCTGCTCTAAAAGGCTGCTGTCCGTATCCCTTTTTTCCCCGGCAATTTCTTCCTGGCTCTCAAGATAATCCCCCTGCTCCTTCTGGTTTATATAGCCTTTCTTTGCCAGCTCATACTGGTTTCTGGCATTTGCAATGGCAGCCTCATATGCATTTACCGCCAGGTAATCTGCCTCCTGCAGACTGAGCATATAATCCAGAACCTGTTTCTGTTCCTCTGTAAGCTCCATTTTGCGGTAACCGGAAATATCGGCTGAATCCAGCATTCTGGTAAGAAGTTCGACACGCAGTTCATTTAATCCAGTCTCTCCTTCACTATAGGTAATACTGCTTTTTTCCACTTCTTTGTCAAGGACATACAAAACGTCGCCCTTTCTGACACGGTCCCCTTCTTTTACATTCACAGTTCTGATAATTCCCGTGCCTGCAGACTGTATTTTCTGCACTTCATTTTCACCCTGCACCTGTCCCCTGGCAACTGACACTTCATCCACTTTTCCCATACATGCCCATACCACGGTAATTATCAGCAGGAGAAATACTGCCCAGATAATCCCACGTCCCACGGGTGATGTCGGTGTCTCTACAATTTCCATTGCCTCCGGAAGAAATTCAGAACGGAGCTTCTGTAATCTTCTGTTATCTTTTACTTTCATCTTTTACTGGTATTTCACCCTTTCCCTTTACTGGTTCATCTGCTGCTGGCGCAGCAGCTGGTAATACAGTCCTTTTCTGCCAATCAGTTCTTCCTGCGGACCGTACTCCGCAATATTTCCTTTATCCACGACCATAATGGCATCCGCATCTTTTAATGTCGAAAGACGGTGTGCAATGATGATTACGGTCCGGTCCCTGCAGATCTGTTTCAGGTTACGCTGGATGATGCTTTCTGATTCATAATCCAGCGCGGATGTTGCCTCATCAAAAATCAGTATTCTTGGATTTGTTAAAAGTGCCCTTGCAATGGCTATTCTCTGCTTCTGTCCTCCGGAAAGCCCGGTTCCGCGTTCTCCCACCATGGTATCATAACCATCCGGAAATTCCGCAATAAATTCATGGGCTCCCGCTGTTTTTGCCGCATATATAATTTCCTCCATGGAAGCACCGGGATTCTGCAGTGCGATATTGTCCCTTATACTTGCATTAAACAAAAAGCTTTCCTGCAGGACAACGCCAATCTGTCTTCTTAACATATAAGGATTTGCAAGTGCAATGTCAATTCCGTCTATGGAGATTTTTCCGGATTCCGGAACATAAAGACGCTGGATAAGCTTGGAAATCGTACTTTTTCCCGAACCGCTCCTTCCCACTACTCCTACCACAATTCCTCTGGGAATACGAAATGTCATGTTTTTAATTACCTGCGATGCGTCCGGCTCATAGCGGAAACATACTTTGTCAAAAACAATGTCCCCATGCAGTTTGGGAAGTTTTGATGCTGCAGTGTCACTGGTCCGTTCCATTTCGGTATTAAATATATCCCCAAGCCGCCTTATGGAAAGCGAAGTCTGCTGAAATTCCTGCCACATCTGCACCATCTGCATGACCGGCTGGCTGACACGTCCGGCAAGCATACGGAACGCAACCATCTGTCCGATTGTCATTTCACCGGCAATCACCCTCTGGGCTCCCAGGTACAGTATCAGTATATCAAAGGCTTTCTGTATAAAACCGGCAAGACTCCCTGCCACGCTTCCCAGCATGGAGGTACGGAATCCGGCTGTTGTATAATCTGCCAGCAGGCCCTCCCACTTCTGTTCAGTTGATGGTTCCACCGCAAATGATTTGATTGTCTGGACTCCCCCGACCGCCTCCACAAGATAGGACTGCTGGTCCGCCCCGCTTTTAAATTTTTCATCCAGCCGGTTTTTCAGCACCGGCGTAATAACTGCTGTTACGCCTGCCAGTACAGGAAGCGACAATACTGTTACATTCGTTAGTGAAACACTGTAAAAATACATCACAACAATATAGACAACCACAAACATAACATCCAGAAGTGTATTAAGCGGAACCCCGGTCAGAAACCTTCTGATGTTTTCCAGTTCCCGCACCCTTGCAACGGTATCCCCCACCCGCCTGGATTCAAAGTACCTGAGCGGCAGCCTGAATAAGTGATGAAACAGCCGGCAGCTTAATATCACATCAATTTTGCTTGTCGTATGGGCAAAAACATAACTCCTTGCAATTGACAGAATCCCTTCAAACAGCGTTATTATGACAAGTCCCGCCGCAAGAACATTTAATGTATTATAACTGTTATGCGTCAGCACTTTGTCAATTACGGACTGGGTAATCATCGGGGAAAAAAGCCCAAGCATCTGTGTAACAAATGCTGCTATCACAACCTCAATCAGCGGCCACCGGTATTTTATGATGGTTGGAATAAACCATTTAAAACCAAACTTTGTCTTACGGTTTTTAAATTTCCTGGGGGTGACAAGAACTGCCTCCCCCAGGTATTCCGCCCCAAACTGTTCTTTTCCCATAACAACAGGGGCCTGTTTTTCGGCCACTGCTATCAGGTATTTTCCATTCTGCACCTGAAATAAAACTGCAAAATCAAAACTTCGCAGCCGGATGACAGCCGGAAGCCTTATGCCTTCCAGCTGTCCTGCTTTCAGATAGCATAATTTTGCCTTCAGTTTCATCTGCCGGGAAATTTTCAGAAGTACTGGAATATCTGTTTCCCTGTCAAGAAGGTTGTTTTCTACTTTTATCCGTTCCTCATCTGCCGGAACCCCGTAATAGCGGGCAACCAGCAGGATGCTGGAAAGTCCGCTGTCCGGTTTTTCTTTTACCTTTTGTTCTTCCATATCCATACTTTATTCTGTCTTCTGTGTCCACCACTGGTCCATAAGGTCTCTGGTATACTGGCTGTCCTGTTCCACGGCATCCTGCCAGCTCATTCCTGTCTCATCCTCGCAGCCTGCCATGGTTTGTATTACCAGGTCAAGCTTCTGGCAGTCCAGGGCATAGCCGTCGCTTGTTTCGATTTCCTCCACGCGGTACTGCGGACTGCAGTAATAATTGCTGTTTACAATGCTCTGGTCGGTTCCCATGACGGAAATGCAGAGGTCGTTGTTGCTGAGGCTGAATACAAGGTCCTCCTTGGTGATGTTTTCGCCGAAAAGAATTTTGTCGTTTCCGGCCGTGTCGTAGATTACGTCGTTTCCGTCTCCGAGGTTAAAGAGGTAGGTGTCATCCCCGGCCCCGCCGATTAAGGTGTCATTCCCCTCGTATAATAAGTTTATAGCCCTCATTCAAAAAGGCTATAGACTTATTTTTTAT
>CANOLA010000006.1 GCA_947566705.1 uncultured Lachnospiraceae bacterium
CTGACATACCCGCCGTAGAGCCAGAGAACATAACGCTCATACGGAATGTCATTTTCAATCACCGGACGGTGCAGCTTTCCGGGCGGAATTACCAGTACGTCCCCCTTCTTCAGATGATAACTTTCATCCTCTATATAATAGATTACATTTCCGTCCGCAAAAAAATAAATTTCATAAAAATCATGGCTGTGAAATTCAACCGCATCCGGGTAGTTGTCCCTATTATGGGAAATTTGAAAATTATTTTTCATATCTTTACTTATACAGCAATTTTTGAAATAATTCAAGCCATTTTAAACAACTTTTGATATTTTATTTTCATTTTCCCAGTAATATAATACTATCTGCAAGGAAAGAATGATGTTCAGGAAAGGGGTAATCCAAATCTGCATCAGCGCAAAATGGTATGAGGAAAACTATTATGACAAAGAAGGAAATCTTCTGCCGGTTGATTTTTACTTTGATGAATGGGATACCATAAAACTGCCCTGCTGCTGGAATACCTTTGACAAAACCTTTCTGCTTTACGAGGGAAGCATGATTTTCACACGAACATTCTTTTTTGAAAAGCAGAATGAAAATGAGCGTGTATTCCTGAAAATCGGCGCAGCAAATTATCTCTGCCGAATTTTTCTGAATAAAAAATATGTGGGAATGCACCGGGGCGGTTCCACTCCGTTTTATTTTGACATAACAGATTTTCTTACACACGATAACCGCATTTTAATCCAGACAGACAGCACCAGACGGAACGAACAGATTCCTCCTGCAGTTACAGACTGGTTTAATTACGGTGGGATTTACAGGGATATTGAACTGATCCGTGTGCCGGAAAAACACATAAAGGATTTTAAAATTTTTCTGGAACCAGGCAGCGGATTTCAAAAAATCCATGCTGAGGTAACGCTTTCAAAAAAAACAGACGCTACCGCTGTTTTAACCATTGACGAGCTGGGAATCCAGGAAGAAATCATGATAAAAAACGGCAGCGGGGAAATTACTTTTACAGCCGCTTTCGAACTCTGGTCGCCGGAACATCCCAGACTCTACCAGGTATCATTATCCTGCGAAAATGATTCCGTATGTGACAAGGTGGGGTTTAGGGAACTTCGTGTGGAAAATATGGATATTCTGCTAAACGGCAGGCCGGTTTTCCTGAAAGGCATCAGCTGTCATGAGGACAGCAAAACAAACGGAAAGGCAGTTACCGACGAAGAGCGCATGGAAAATATCCGGCTGGCAAAAGAACTCGGCTGTAATTTTATGCGTGTTGCACACTATCCACATAATGAGCGAATGGCGCAGCTTGCTGATGAGCTTGGTATTTTACTCTGGGAGGAAATTCCCGTTTACTGGAATGTTCATTTTGATTCAGCGGACACTTACGCCGACGCCAGAAACCAGCTGCACGAACTGGTTACGCGGGATTTTAACCGGGCAAGTGTGATTATCTGGTCTGTCGGAAATGAAAATGAGGACACGGACGACAGACTTGCGTTTATGAAAAACCTGGCGGATTTTGCCCGTAAAACGGATCCCACAAGAGCGGTATCCGCCGCATGCCTGGTAAACTTTTCCAAAAATGCCATTGAAGACCGGCTGGAAAAATACCTGGATATCATCGGCGTAAACGAATACTGCGGCTGGTATACTGCAGACCTTAAAATGCTGCCTGCGCTTTTTGAAAACAGCAGACCAGAAAAGCCTGTTATAATTACGGAATTTGGTGCGGACGCACTGGCAGGAAACAGGGGGACAATTACGGATAAGGGTACGGAAGACTGCCAGGCTTTCGTATATGAAAAACAGATTGAAAATATTAGAAAAATAAGCTATATCAAAGGCATGACGCCGTGGATTCTTAAGGATTTCCGCTGTCCGAGAAGAACAGCTGCCACCCAGAAATACTATAACACCAAAGGGCTTGTTTCCGCAGACGGTGTGCGCAAGCTGGCATTTTATGTGCTGCGTGATTTCTATCATTCCGTGGAGTAATTATGAATATTTTTATTTTAATGGCAGGTGTTACGGCATGCTATACCATCACTTCCCTGAGCGATAAATATGCCGCTTCTTCTGCAGAATTTTCAGGCGACGAGTTCACCTTCCTTATGTGCTCGTCCTTGTCCATTTTTCTGCTTCCGGTTCTGCCTTTTTTACAAATGCACTGCACGTTTTCATGGCAGTCTTTTGCTGCTGTTTTACTTGTAGCAGTATGTAAAATGCTGGAATTTCAGATGAGCGCGGCTGTTTTAAAACAGCTGTCTGCTTTTGAGCTGAAAGCGTGGATGGGAACGACACTTTTTGTATCATATTTTACGGACGTTGTTTACGGTGCAGACCTGCGGATGTCAAAACTGGGCTGCCTTGTTCTGGCTGCGCTTGGACTGGTTTTTATTGTCAGGTCAGAAAAAGAAAATAAAACCGATTACCGGCAGATTGCACTGCCGCTGATTCTCTATCTGGCTTCCAAATACGGATACGGCATGGTTATTAAAGGATTTACACCTTATATTTCATCCACTGCCCAGCTTCTGCCGGCACTGGTTTTAATTAGTCTTGTGCTTCTCGCAAAGGTCTCTCCCCGGAAGATTTACCGGAAAAATCCCAGGGGAGTATTAACCGTCACACTTGCCAGAATACCAAACGCAGCCGGAATGCTTCTGGAAAATGCCGTTATTTCCATAAGCCTTACCAGTTATTCGCTCATCCAGCCAATGATACTTGTCACGCTTTTTGTCATCGGACTGTTACGCAGGGAAAGCCAAACGCGCCTTAATCTTTTCGGGAGTATCCTGTGTGCTGCAGGCATTGTTTTATTCCAATTCTTTTAAGGAATGTACACCGTCTCCCAGGTATTCCATAACCCACACAGACACCGAGCCGTCGTCCACAAAGAATTCGCCCCAGCCATCCTCTCCGATGATGACGGTTTCCTGTCTTTTTCCCATAGCATCCACCATCCGGCAGCCTGCCAGCCTGGTTCCGGCATACATCCGTTTGCTTCCCCCGGTGCTGTCCGTCATAAGAACCACGGCACCTGAAGCCTTATGCCCTGCATCGCCCTCTCTGGTAAATCCCACCAGCGAAGCATCATCAAAATACAGATGCTCCTCACCATAGGCGCAGCTCTCCCGGATGTTAAGGAGGGCCGGCAGTTCGGCAACACCAGGAACGCCATCATGTGGAATCCCGTAATAATCCCCGTAAAAAACACAGGGGATTCCGACTGCCCGAAGCAGAATCAGCGCATAAGCGTGGGGTTTGAACCATGCCGGAATAAACGAACAGAGTGCTTGTCCAGGCTGCGTATCATGGTTGTCCACAAACGTCACCGCATGCTCCGGATCCACGCCAGTCAGCGTATCATCATAAAGTGTACGCATGTCGAAATTGCCGTCCGAGGTGGCAGCCACTAAAAATTTAAAATGCAGCGGCACATCAAAAAGGCTTAAGTTTCGCTCCGTCACATCCAGATAATGTGTCAGCTTCCCGACCTCCGGCGTCCAGTACTCCCCGACAATAAAGAGCGGCTTTTTGCTGTAAGCACACATATCTTTTATCCATTCCCGGTAAAAATCAAAACCGATGTGCTTAACCGCGTCCAGCCGCAGCCCATCCATATGTACGGTGTCCAGATACCATTTGCCCCAGTCATGCGTTTCCCTGATTACCTCAGGATGATCGGTATCCAGATCGGTGCCCATCAGGTAATCATAGCTTCCGTTCTCCGTATCCGTTTCCCGGTTCCAGTTTTTTCCGGCAAAACGGAAAATGCCGCCCCGCTGTGCTCTGTCGTCCCAGTCTATTCCGCTGAAGTGGGAGGCATTCCACCGGAAATTAGAATATTTTCCTGCCCTTCCCGGAAAATCATACTTTGTCCACGCCCGGATCTGCTGCTCTCCGATATCGTGATTGCGGTCCGTGCCAAGCTCCTCCCAAACCTTGACATCTTCCGTCCCGTCCGCACCCATGCGGTGATTAATGACAACATCGCAGATTACGGCAATCCCGTTCTTCTGTAACTGCTCCACGGCACGCAGATACTCTTCTTTCGTTCCGTACTTTGTCGCAACCGTTCCTTTCTGGTCAAATTCGCCCAGATCGTACATATCATACACATCATAGCCGACACTGCTGCTCCCTGCCGCCCCTTTATAGGCAGGCGGAAGCCATACCATACTGATTCCGGCTTTTTTTAGCGCTGCCGCCTGCTCCTCCAGCCGTTTCCAGTGCTGTCCGTCTTCCGGCAGATACCACTCAAAATACTGCATCATTGTCTGATTATCCATCATTCATACAACTCTTTTCTTATTTCTTCACAAACCCGGGACATTTCCGATATCTCTTCCTCTCCAACCATCTCGCATAAATCATATTTCAGTGGTTCTGCTGCAAAATCCATAAGAGCTTTGTTTATCAACTCGTGCTCCTGCTTTGTTGCTGTTATACTTATGACACAATCAAAGTCATCCTCTAACAACTCACTTATATTAACACTTCCATTTACTTTACACTCTAATAACAATGCTGCAAGATCTGTGATAAGTGTAATCGCATAGTGGATTTCTGCTTCAAAATCACCTATTGAAACGACAAGTGGATAGTCTGTGTTCTGGAAAGAGTTTAATTTCCCTATACCTGTTTCTGCAATAATATCCCCTGCTGAAACCACTTTTGTCTGCTTACTTTCCAAATATTCCAGAAATGTTAAACCATCATCTGAACCGCATATATAATTGTCCAAATATTTTTCTATGTACATCTCATTTTCCTCCTACATACTCGCTGCATTAAAATCATATTGTTCTTCACTATGATTTTTAATTTTAATACAATATTTGCTCGTTTCTATTGTTCTATCCATTGTTTCATCCTCTTTTTATTTATTTGATTATAGCCAATGCCCCCATTAATGTCAATGTACCACAAAACAGCAAAAAGGCTCATGGAACAGTAATCTGTAAACCATGCGCCTTTTCGCGTTACACTAATTTCATATTCTTCTATAAACTGCCCATCCGGCGGTAAGTTCCATTCTGATTCTTATACAGTCTGAACTATTCAGCATTTACCGTACCCGTTTTTCATCAGTGCCTGCAGAATCATGATATGGTATTCCTCATCCAGTATTATCCGTTTCAGCACCGCATTCACACAGTCATCCGCTATGGCGTTGATATGGATTCTGTACTGCCGTATTGCTGCCTTTTCAGACTCCAGGTCTGCCCGCAGCATCTGCGGGATGCACTCAGGCAGCGTCAGGCAGGACGGGGACCACAGCCCATCCTTTCTTGTTTCAAAACAGATGTTTCCTCCCAGTAAACAGATAAGTTCCCCCAGCTTCTGCAGATGAATCATTTCTGCCATTGCAATCCCAAGAACCGTCTGCGCCAGCGGACAGTGTTCACAGGACATGCGGTTTTCATGATTGATGTACTGTAAAATTGCAGACAGCTCTGACACAGAGCCGCAATAATCAACACTTAATAAATCCGCATATTTCTGGTTTTTTCCCCTTACCTGTACCGGCGGATACGGCAGTGCCATCATAATCGGCCTTACCGCTTCCATGCTGCAGTTATTAACCATCAGATTTTTACTATCCATAAATAACGCTTCCCATTCCATTAACCTTATTTATCATATATGTATGAAAAGGGACAGCTGCTTATGTATGCCTTATCATTCCTATGTCCGCCGCCACCCCCGTATCACAAGTGATAATACGCCAAGCAAAATTCCTCCGGCAAAAAGCCAGCCTTTTTCCCATATGCTTCCTCCCCCGCTGTATCCAAACAGCCAGAAATGCCCCAGGTATTTTTCCCCGCCGCCCATGGACATGGCGTAATAAAGAAACGGTATCATATAGGCAAGTGCAATATTATCCACAAGGCTGTAACACAAAAGCCCCGTACCGCCCATCATGACAGCATTGGATACTGCCGCATACAGACATTCCCCGTAACTGAACCTGCAGTCCCCTGTCTTTAATATATATAAAAACAGGACAAGCAGCACCAGAAGGCACAAGACGGCTTCCAGCAGGCGGATCAGCCGCACCGTAACAAGCGCCGTCTTTTTGGATGCCAGCAGGTCCCTGATATTTTTATCCGTATCCGGAAGGAATAAAGGAACCAGAAGAATAACGCCTAAAAACCCCAGATAAAATTCCATGATTTTTGCCACCTGCATCCCGTCAAGATTTTTCATTCCCATAAGAAGAGGTGCAATCAGTACAAATACAACTGCAACGGCAAAGTGGGCAAAAAGGTGGCGCTTAAAGTTAACTTTTGCGATTTCGTAATTTCGTTCCAGCACTTACAAATTCCCCCTTCCGTTTTCTGTCATAAACCAGAACTGTCAGAATCATAAGAAGAATGGCAATCCCTGTATAGACCAGACGGTTCTTAAACAGCTGCTCCTTCATCTGCCCGTATACTGAAAATTCTCCCACCGTATTAAACCTCGGAATCAGGTTCCAGCCCACGCTCCCGACTAAATTATCTGTGGACAGAAAAATGCTTGTAAACCACCAGATTCCCTGCACGAAAACAGCAATGGCACTGTCCGTCAGCTCTGTCAGGAAAAATCCCACGGAAAGACTGATGAGGATGGTCGGAAGCAGCCAGAATCCGGTATATTTTACGCATGCAAAAAGATCATACTGTGCATGGATACTTTTTGCAAAATACACTGCCTGCAGCATCTGCATTCCTCCCAGCAGCAGAACCGGAACCACTGTCACAATAACGGCTGCCAGAAAGCGGACAAATACCAGGGTTTTTGAACCGGTTTTTGCCATATAAATCACCTGCTGCGCACATGCCTTCCTGTCCCTTAATGACCTGGTTACTGCCAGAAAAACGGGCAGGACTGCAAGCAGAATTCCCATGTAATCACAAAACAGTCTTGCATATGCATTTGTCACCTTATCATCCTTTATCAGGCTTTCATATTCTGCCAGTGCCTGTTCATATGTTCCGGGAATTTCTGTATATTCCAGTTTTTCTTTGCTGTACTGGCTTCCTGCGCCCAGCATACCGCAGAGCTTTTCCATTTCCGAAGAGAATTCCTCAAAGGAAAGCCCTTTTTTTACTTCCAGCTTTATCTCATCAGCTTCCCCGTTACAGTATGCTTCCAGCTCCTTTTCACCCAGGTTTGTCATGTGAAGCAGTATTTCCTTTACCTCATTCTGCTCCTTGTCATTTAACCGCACTGCTTTATAAAAACCAACCGGATAAGTGGTATATTCCTCCGTCACATATTCCTGAAGCAGCCGCTGCAGTTTATTCTGCATAATCAGCTCTTTGTCCGTTGTCCGGACAAATCCGTAATCCTCATATCCCGGTACCGGCTTTTCCACCGTCTCAAAATCACCCATCTGGGAAACATAAAAAAGGATAATGGCTGCCAGATAGATAAAATAAGTAACACTCCGCAGATAGCAGGAACACTCTTTTTTTAACAATGCTAAAAACATGACGCGTCACCTCTCTTCTGGTACATCAGATACATATAAGCATCCTCCACGCTGACTTCACACGGTGCGGCTCCTTCAAACAGTTTCTGCGTTTCTTCCCGCAGTAAAAAACGAACGGTTACATGGTTTCCCTGTGTCAGCATTCCGGTCACCAGATACTCATGTTTCACCTTTTCCAGTTCCATCCGGGAGATATCCGCGGTATATACATTTCCGTCTGCAAAGGACAACAGCTCTGCCACTGTTCCTTTATAAATAATTTCCCCTGCATCCATAATTGCAATATTTTCACAGGTCGCTTCAATATCCCCCACAATATGGGTGGATAATATCACAATTCTCTCCTCCGCCGTCTCGCATAACAGGTTACGGAACCTGACACGCTCCTCCGGGTCCAGCCCTGCCGTCGGCTCATCTACAATCAGCACCTTCGGGTCATGCAGAATTGCCTGCGCAATCCCAAGCCTCCTTCTCATCCCGCCGGACATTGCCTTAACCTTTGTGCGGTAATTATTCTGTAAATTCACCCGCTCCAGCAGTACCGGAATCCGCTCCTTTCTTTCAGCTTTCGTTAAACCGGATAACACCCCAAGATAATCCATTGCCTCATATGCCCCCATATTTCCGTACATGGAAAAATCCTGCGGAAGATACCCGGTCATTTCCCTGACTTTTGCCGTATTTTTCACCGGCGTGCCGCAGACAGAAATTTCCCCGCTGTCTGCCTGAAGCAGAGTCGCAAGCACTTTCATCAGTGTCGTTTTTCCAGCCCCGTTTCTTCCCAGCAGTCCGAACATTCCCTGCGGTATCCTTAAGCTGATATCCTTTAATGCATGTTTTGGTCCGTATGACTTGTTTACGTCCTTAAGACATATTTCCATTCCCATTTTTCCTCCTTTTTGGTATCACCGCTTCGCTCTGCGGCATGATTCAGGCATATCTTTGCCTGCAAAAAAGAATACCAGTAAATTCTCTATAAATTCCCTACAAAAAAATTTATCCCACAAAAAATTCTGCACAGACAATCGCCCCATGCTCCACACTGTTTGAAAACCCAAGGCTTCCCCCATGTTTTTTGCAAAGAATTTTGCATATGGTAAGTCCCAGCCCAAAATGCATATCCTGCCCCGCTTCTTCATATGTTTTATCCGAATAATAAGGACTGTCCGCCTTGTAAAGTTCTTCCTTTGTCATGCCCCTTCCGTCATCTTTTACATATAAAAAGAGCCTGTCTTCTTCCTTAACTGCCAGAATCTCAACATTTTCCTTCCCATACCGGAGGGCATTGGATAAAAGATTTCCCAGCACCTCCAGTATGATATTTTCGTCACAGTAAATTTCCTCCCCGTCAGACTGCATGGAAACAGTTATTTTCGGTGTATCCTCCCCCTCCATGCCCCTTGCAAAATCCGTAATTTTCTTTTTTAAATCCTTTGTCTTATATTTCTTTTTTTTCACCTCCAGAACTTCAAAGCTGTCCACCTTTTTCATGGTTTCGGAAAAATTTTTAAGTCTTGCGGCCTGCTCCTTAATGGAGGAAAGCCCCTCTACCAGCTTTTTTTCACTTATCTGCCCTGCCGGGTAGTATTCCATCAGCATATCCGCATAGCCGGAAATAACGGTTAAAGGCGTCCGTAAATCATGGGCAAACGCCGCATTGATTTTTCTCTGCTCCTCCATCAGTTCCCACATATTCCTCTGGTTATCCACCACGGCTTTCCTCATAATATCCATGGCTCCACAGATTTCCCCCATTTCATCCGCACTGCCGTAAAAGCAGGAAAAACTTAAATCATTCCGTTTTACTGCCTCCGTTTCCAGCGTAAGCAGTAAAAGCGGCTCTTTCAGCCTGTTTTTATAATAGAAAAAAGAAACCAGAAAAACCGTAACTACAGAATATACCGGAATGCACAGCATCTGCACAAGGGAGAGCATGTAAAAGAAAAATGCATCCGTTTTCCCCAGTCTGATAATTCCGGCTGCCTCCTCATATCCCATAGCGCTGGCTTTGTATGACACAAAACACCCGTCGCCTGTATACCGGTAATCCTCCCCTATGCCATTGACACGCTGAATCAGGTTCTTCCAGTCATGGCAGAAATTAATTGTAATAACAGCCGCCAGTGCTGCCAGAATAATTGCACACAGAAGATATACCACCATCGCTTTTTTCAGCGAAAAGTTTTTCATTTTTATTTTCCACTTTTGATAAAGTTCTTCTATCCAATCCATCGGTATCCCACTCCCCAGACGGTTTCCACCATTGTTTCATCTGAATATTTCCCAAGCTTCTGCCGGATTCTTCTGATATGTTCCGTGATAATGCTGTCTTCCCCGTCCTTGTCAAATCCCCACAGACGCTCGTATATCATTTCTTTTGTAAATACCTGGTTCTTATGCCGGCTTAAAAATTCCACAATTTCATATTCCGTCTTTGTCAGACGGACCACCTCACTGTCAAACATGACCTGTCTTGCCGAATAGGAAATTGTAAATCCTCCGGCAAATCCCACAGCTTCCGGCGCTTTTATCCTCTGCTGCCTCCGTAAATGCGCTGCCACCCGCTCTTTTAATTCCATCATGCCAAAGGGTTTTTCAATGTAATCATCACCCCCGCAGCGGAATCCCCTTACCTTGTCCTCTTCCTCAATCCTTGCCGTCAGAAACAAAATCGGACAGTTCACAAATTCCCGGATACGTTCACAGACTTCGTATCCGTCCATATCCGGCATATTGACGTCCAGCAGAATAATGTCGCAGCCCCTGGTCACTTTATCCATCGCTTCCGTTCCGTTTTTCGCCGTATATACCACATATCCTTCCAGCGTAAAATATGCTTTGAGCATTTCCCGGATTTCCTTTTCATCATCCACAATTAAAACTGATGCACCCATGGCAGTTCTCCTTAATTCCATAAATAAGCGTTCTTTGCATTATTTTTATTCTACCATATAATTCTCTATTTTTTCCCTACGGAATAAGCGTTTATTCCCTGACAGGATATAAAAATAAAGCGGAGCCGCAGCTCCGCTTATGTATTGTCATGTTCCAGATTATTTAATTCTATAATTATTTACTTCCATCTGTGATACTGCCATCTGGATGGAGAACGGCGTAAAACTCAATCTCCCGTATCTCCGCTCCAAGCTTCACAGAAAGCACGCCCTTCACCCAGCCGTTCTTTCCGTCCTTCGCGGACATAGTAGAAAAGAGCGGGTCGTTCAGCCATTCAACGCTGGAACCGTTTTTCACCGCATTCTTCGCCACCTCGAGAAGGTCTTTCTTCTTCAGGTCATCCTTCGATTTTGCGGAGGCAATGCGTGCTTTAAACGCCTGCCTGATTGCCTTTACATCCTCATCAATTTTTTTAGCCTCCCCCGCATCGCTGGCTCCCGTCGCAGGAATCTTGTATACGACCGACTGTCCGGGTGAGGTATAATTTTTTGCAAGGTCGATAAATGCCACTGTGGCAAAAATCGAACCATCTTTCTTCACCGTAGCATTGGTCTTGCTGAAATGAAGTATGGTAAACGCATACCCGCTGTTTGCCGGAAGGTATGACGTCAAAGCCTTTAGAAGAGACTCCTCCGTGGTATCATTGGTCACAGTAATCCCTTTTCCACTCTTAGAGATGAAATCTGACAGCTTCTTATAAGTAATCTCTCCGCTCAGGTCCAGATCCGTAGACGTATCGGACGGCTTGTTTGTCGAAGTGCTGCCCAGCTTAAAAAACTCCACGCTGTACTTTATGACCGCCGGACTGCCGCCTTTCGTGATACCGGAAATCTCCACATCATATTTATCGCCGTTTCCGACTGTGCCGGTCGGCTGGAATATGAGAACCGGATCCCCAAAGTCTGTGTTAATTCTGGTCTTGCACTCCTGCGTCCTTCCGGCAGCGTTCGTCACCTTTACCCTGACGTCGGAGCTTTTGACACTGAATCGCTTTCCATTGAAGCGGACAGACCATTCATCATCCTTAGTAATCAGATTCGTCGGATGATAGCCCGCAGCAGGCCACGGAATCGCATCCCAGTTACTTGTGCCGCTTCCCGTACCATATTTGTTCGTATTGTGTACCCACATATCAGAATAGGTATAGGTTTTTCCGATGGCAACGCCAAAACCTGTTCCCTTCATGACCGGGTCAAGGCACCAAATCCGATGTCCAAGCGATGAGACGCCCGAATCGGAGAGCCATGAACGAACGGACCAGCTTAAAAACTCCTTCGTATCCCCCGTCGCATCGGCGTTGGCGGTGATGTATCTGGCGAGGTTGCTGCTCGAAGTCGCCTCATAACCCTTAGCGTAAAAGCTCTGATCCATGTCGGACGGCTTTGCAGGTTTATGCTCCATCTTGTTAATGTGCGCCATCAAAACCGCACCATACTGAGTCTTTTCGTTTAGCGTACTATCCAAGGACACATCTGAGTTCAGTCCTGCCACATAACGGCTAAAATTCAACATATTGACGCCGTCCGTCAGGACCTCGCTTTTTACCGTTCCCGTTTTGAAAGGTGCACTGACTACCTTCGGTTCCTCGATGAAAAGATTTTTATCGCTGTTCACAGGCTTCAGAGCTGTCCACTTGGCGTTAATCTCCTCCTTTGTGTGACCCGTGCCAAGATTTAAAATCGTCTTCCCGAGTGTCGGGAATGTGTAGGTTACTGTGATTTTTTTTGCACTGTTCCGCTTGACGGAGGCCTTTTTGCCGTTTACCGTAGCGCTGATTTTACCGGTGCCAAATTTTGCCGCCTTGCCGGATTTGATCTGCAGGGTAATTGTCACTTTATATTTCACATTGCCTTTTGCCTTGCCGCTGTTCGTGCTTCCCTTCCATTTGACGGCAGCGACCTTTACACTGCTGTTCGACACCTTTGCACTGGTGGGAAGAGACGCCCCCTCCTTCGGCGTGCTCATGGTGACGGCAACCTTTTTAACCATGGTTGCAGCAGGCACCGTAGTTGGCAGAACCGTGACGATTAATGCAAAGACCAGCAGCAGGCTGAGCCAGTGCCGTCTTATCGTCCTCTTTTTCTTTCGCTCCATAGCTTATGTCCTCCTGTCTGTAATCCTTGTTCTTCAGATTATTTTATTATAGCAGTTTTCCCCTCTGGATTCCGGAAATGGTGCGAATAGTAAATATAGAGCGCGAATGGCAGGCGGTTCATAAAAACCGCCTCGATGGCTTCATAAACAGCGTTACCACCAGAATAACCACCGCCGTTATGCCCAGACTGAGCGGATACACCTGCATGACTGTCGTAAAGGACGGCATCTGCCGAAACACTGTGAAAATCCATGTAAGCCGCACGCCGCAGATTCCTATGACCGAACAGGCCGCCGGAATAAAAGATACGCCAAAGCCTCTCAGATAACCCGACAGCACCTCCTGGGCAAAACTGAACAGATAGGCAAAGAAAATATATTCCAGCCGAATCCGTCCCATTGCAATCACTTCCGGGTCTGAGTTAAAAATGCCAAGCAGCGGCCGTGCAAACAGCAGAATCAGCACGCTGACCGCCGCCGTACTCACCAGACTTTGCAACAGGCAGAGCTTTAGCGATTTTTTGCAGCGGTCGCCCTTCCCCGCTCCGTAATTCTGTCCGACAAATGTAGTGCATGCCTGCCCGAAAGAATTCATGATGTAATAAGAGAAAATTTCCAGATTAAAAGCCGCGGAAGACGCTGCCATCACTGTCGTTCCGAGGCTGTTGACCGCCGACTGGATAATAATATTCGCAAAGGAGAAAATCATTCCCTGTACGCCTGCCGGAATTCCGATTTTAAGAATCTGTCCCAGCACATCTCCATGCACCCGCAGTTTCCGGGGGTGAATCTTAATCGCCAGCTTAGTCTTCATCAGTGCCGCAAACAGGATTGCCGAACTGACAAGGTTGGAAATCACCGTCGCCGTTGCAACGCCATCCACATCCATTCCCAGCCCCAGAACAAAGAGCAGATTGAGCACAACATTTAAAACGCCTGAAACAATCAGGGCAAAAAGCGGCGTTTTGGTATTCCCGCAGCTTCTAAAAATTGCCGATTCAAAATTATAAAGAAGGATTACCGGCATCCCGGCCAGATAAATCCGTAAATACTTGATTGCCAGCGGATATACCTCTCCCGGAACCTCTAACATTTTTACGACCTCAGGAGCCAGAACTTCCCCTAACACCGCAAGAAACACTCCTCCGAGCAGTGCCACGACCACTGATGTATGTACTGCCTTTGAAATATTTTCATTGTCTTTCTGACCGATGGACCTGGCAATAATAACATTGCTTCCAAGCGAAATTCCGACAAAAAGGTTGACCAGAAGTCCGATGACAGGCGCATTGCTTCCCACCGCCGCCATAGCCTCCTTGCCGGAAAAATTACCAACCACTGCCAAATCCGCCGCATTAAACAACTGCTGTAAAACTCCGGTCACAGCAAGCGGTATCGCATACTTGATAATTTTATCTCCCAGCGAACCGTTTATCATATCCATACTTTTTTCCATGTGAACTCCTTCTTTCCCACTTCCATCGTATAATCGTTTTAAACAGGATATATTATATCACTGTGTGGTGCCTTAAAAAAGGGGGAAAATGTGATTTCATCTGCCGGATTGCCCTGGCGGCATGGTCTTCATCAGTCAAATACCCCACAGCAGAGCTGCGGGGTATTCGACCCTCGCGGCAGTCGCCAAATATCCACGCCAGCGCGGCTACTTGGCTCGTTGCCCGCGGGAATAAACCTCCTGGTTAATGAACCTTCATTCCACAAAGCATCTTTACAAACGCCGGATCATCGTGGTTCACAATTTCGCTGTGCCCCAGATCCTTTGCGGCAATCTTTTCCATCTCCTCATCAGTGAGGGTAAAATCCCAAATGTCGATATTCTGCTCCATACGCTCCACATGAACGGACTTCGGTATGATGGACACACCACGCTGGGCATTCCAGCGGAGAGCCACCTGTGCTGCACTTTTGCCGTACTTCTTTCCGATTTCAGTCAGCTGTGGATCGGTGAATATTCCGTGTTTCCCCTCTGCAAGAGGTCCCCATGCCTGCGGGACAACACCGTAAGCCTTCATGTTCTCAAGGGCAGACGCCTGTACGAAGAACGGATGCAGCTCTACCTGGTTGACTGCCGGAATCACGTCCACGTTCTCGCAAAGGTTCATAAGAACTGCCGGATAGAAGTTTGCCACGCCGATGGCCTTTACCAGACCGTCCCTGCATGCCTTCTCAATTCCGCGGTACGCTGCAAAATAATCACCCATCGGCTGGTGCAGCAGAATCAGGTCAACATAGGACATGTCAAGCTTTGTCAGGGAAGCTTTGACAGCCTCGTAAGCTGTTTCTTCGCTCTTTGCATCCTGCACCCATACTTTTGTAGTAATAAAAAGCTCTTCCCTTGTAGTCAGTCCGTCTGCAATTGCCCTTTTTACGGCCTTTCCCACAGCTTCCTCATTCATGTAAGCTGCCGCCGTATCTAACAGACGGTAGCCTGTTTTAATCGCATCGTAAACGACCTGCTCGCACTGCGCGGCATCCGGAATCTGGAATACTCCAAATCCCTCAAGCGGCATTTTTGCTCCTGTGTTTAATGTAATAAATTCCATAATTCTACCTCCACTGATTGTTTGCATCCACAATCTCGCAGATGCTGATGTTTTCATTCCGGTACCTGGCCTTCGGGTTCTTCTCCGGGATCCGCAACTGGATTGCCATCATCGGGCAGGCATGGATACAGGCCATGCAGGTCATGCACCCCTTGGGATTCCATACACTTTTTGCCCCGTCCATCCGAAAGCACTTCTTGGGACATACTTTCGTGCAGATTCCGCAGCCGATGCACTCATCTGTGATGCGGTAAATATTTTTGAATGCATCCTTTTGCATTTTTGCAATTCTGCCCAGGTATTCCTGGTGTGCCTCCCTGTCGGCAGCAGTCACCGGTGAGATAAACTTTACTCCGTTTCTGATATCCTCACGAATCCGGGCAATCTGAACATCCGCCTTTTTATCTGTCCGCTTCTGCTCATCCATGTCAAAGCCGGGCAGAAAATTATCTGCCATCAGCACCACGTTGATATAGGCAGGATGGATCCCGAACCCTTCAAGCATCCTCTGTGCCAGTTCCGCTGCTCCGCCATGGCGGCTGCCGTATGTCAGGATCAGATAAAAATAATCCGTCTCAAATTCTGCCTTTGAAAGGAACTTTCTGACCAGCTCCGGAACTTCATGCCCAAAAACCGGGCAGACAACGCCAATCTTATCCGCGGTGTATTTCTTTCCTTCCCCGTGGACTGCCTGCGCAATACTGATTCTGTCATCATCCAGCTGCTTTGCTGCATACAGACTGTTCCCTGTGGCCGTAAAATAAAACAGCATGATTGAAAACACCGTCCTTTCCTGCTATAATCTGTTTTGAGGTTTTCAGAAATCCGGAAATCATGTTCACCTCCGTGTTTCTGTTTGTAATTATAAGCATTCTCTTCTAAAAAATACAATGCCAGTAGCGAATACTGCTATAAATTAAATTGATACTGAAAGGTAAAGATTGAACATATGATTGAACTCTACGAATTACGCCAGTTTGTGGCTTTTGCAGAAACCGGGACCCTGTCAGAAGCTGCAGAAATCCTGCATCTTTCACAGCCGGCGCTCAGCAGAAACATGAAAAAACTGGAGGAGGATTTAGGTCTCACCCTCTTTGAAAGAAAGAAAAACCGGCTCAAGCTGAATGAAAACGGGAACTATGTACTGGAAATGGCAAATAAACTTTTGGACGACGCTGACTCCCTTGCTGCCAAAGCGCGGGATTTTGACCGGAGGAACCATACCATTACCCTTGGTATCTGCGCCCCTGCCCCTATATGGCGCCTTGCACCTTTAATTACGAATATTTTCCCCCATATGTCCCTGCAGACCGAGATGGAGCAGGATGCCAGACTTCTGACCGCCCTGGAGAATAACGTCTATCAGCTGGTAGTCACTCATGTAAAGCCGGACGGGGAACAGTATTTCTGGAAGGAGTGCATGAAAGAAACCCTGATGTTTGCCCTTCCGAAAGGACACAGATATGCCAGAAGAAAGAGTCTGTCTTTTTCTGAAATGAACGGCGAAAATATGCTGCTGATGCCGGATATCGGTTTCTGGAATTTTGTCACGACGGACAGGATGCCGGATTCCCGTTTTTTGACCCAGAGCGACCGTTTCAGCTTTAATGAACTGCTGCTGGCCTCCTCACTGCCTGCTTTCACCTCCGACCTCGCGGAAAAGTATGCAGAAATTCCCTCCGGCCGGGTAAATGTCCCAATTTCAGATAAAGATTCATCCGTAACCTACTACCTTGTGTGCAAAGCGGAGAAGAAAAAGGGATTTTCGTCATTGTTTTCTGCATTATGACATATTCTCATAACCTGCCAGCTTTACAGCAATATCATTTTGCTATTGACACCCGATATACTGTGTGGTACGATGTACTACATGGAGGTGAGATACATTGAATATCGATGAATGGAAATCACAAATCAAACGGGGAACCCTGGAATACTCCATTTTACTGCTGATACAGGCGCACAGCAGCTACGGATATGAAATTATAGGCAGGCTGAATGAATGGGATATTTTATCAGCAAAGGAAAGTACGGTATATCCCCTGCTGCGGCGGTTATTAAAAGAAGAATACTTAACCTCCTCATGGCAGGAAACAGCAGAAGGCTTACCGCCCAGAAAATATTACACCATTACAGACACCGGCAGAAAATACCTGGATGCTATGTCCGTGGAATGGGACAATTTAATTTCAGCAATACAAAAAATAAAAGGAGAATAAAACTATGGATACGATTTTAAGCAGCTATCTTGACAAGACAGACAGATATTTAAAACCCATGCCTGCCTCAGAACGAAGCGATATCATTCAGGAAATAAAAAGTGAGATTTCAGAACTGCAGATGACGGAAAACCTCTCCAGTGAACAGATTGTCACGCGTCTGGGAGACCCGAGGGAACTGGCGTCTGCATACCTTGGGGATGCCATTTCCAAAGGCAGCGGTTTTAGCTTTGGCAGATTTCTGACGGTTCTTGCATTTTACAGTGTCGTTGGGTTTTCCGGATTATTTGTCATACCGGTGCTTGGAATCATAGCGCCCGTATTTATGGTCTGTGGAATTGTCTGTCCGCTTGCCGGACTCTTCAAGGCTGTTGTCGAACTGCTGAACCTTAACATTCCTTTTGCAGAGCACATTGTATTTGTATACGGCTCCTCAGAAGCCGGGCCTGTTATGACATTTTTTCTGGCCCTTTTCACCGGAATTTTCCTGTTTGCCGCCGGTTACGGGGCATGGAAGCTGCTGGTTTTCTATATCAAAGCAGTAAGCAGAACCCACCGTAAACTCTAGTGGGTTCTGTCATTCATTGTTTATGAAAAACTGGTAAACACACCGGCTTTGGAAACGCTGTCCACATGAATGTACACATCCATGCAGGTACTGCCGTCTTTGTCATAAACATATTCAAAACAGCCTAACACATTTTCATTAGGTTTTTCCTTAAACCCGTTTGCCTCCAGGTATTCCATAATCCGTTTATAGGCGTTTGGAATACGCTCAAACGCAGCCGCAAACGGGTCATAAATGGTAATTACCGCATAGTCAGCCTCTTCCTGCTCTACAAAATTCACCATCTCCGGACAGGATGGCTCAAAGCCCTCCGGCAGAATATACGCCGCCACATATCCCCGCAGTCCGAAACGGGCCTGCTGTTCCATGGAAACAAATGGAAAATCCCAGCCAATACGTTTTGCATCCGCTACCTTAAAAAGTCCTGTACGTTCTGCCCAGCGGTCCATGTATGCATTCGCATCATCCTCCGGATTCGGGGTAACCATAACATACTGCGCCATGCGAAACGGCTTTACGGTCCTGATTTCAATTTCCGAATAGATTTCACTGTATGCCAGCAGATCATCCCTCACAAGCGTATCCAGTTTGCACGTGTCCAGCTCCGGAACCACCTCGTCCGCCTCCCATTTTGATATGGTCTGCCTTGATACAGACATACGTTCCGCAAGCTGCTCCTGTGTGACCTTCTGCTGTTTCCGCAGATACTGAATATTTTTTCCCAGACTCATAAGCATCCTCCTTAAACTTTTATAACTGTCATAAGCTTATTTTCACACATAAGGAAAAACTAATCCACCATACAGAAATTGCATTTTCATTTTATAATGTAAACTGACGGTTTACATGACAGAGCATCCTGCGCCCTGTCCGGACCCAAACCTCATTTCTTCCCCGATGACAACAGCCTTCGCATCCGTGCCATGACCGATATCCGCGGTAACTGCAACAGGCAGGCTTTTGCCTGCAATTTTTTTCACAAGCCTTCCGGCAGTCTGCGCACCGGTCTCCTGTTCAAGCTGCGTAAACGTTCCCAGTAAAACGCCTGCCACTTTCTCAAACGCGCCCATCTGCTGCAGCTGGCATAAAAATGATTCTATACGGGAAACACTCCCGCTTTGGCTTTCCAGTAATAAAATTTTTCCTTCCAGGTCCGGCATATATTCTGTTCCTGCGAGCTTTAAAAAACAGCGGATGTTTCCGCCGACAACAATTCCCTGCATCTGTTCCTGCTGGATAAAGCGGTAATTCAGCAAAAACAGGTCACGCCCCTGTTCCACAACGGTATTTTTAAAATCGTGAATCTGCTGTTCTTTATTATCATAAATCAGGTTGCGGATCTGGTACAGTACACCGGACCTTCCGGTTTTGGCGTATATTGCATTAATAACTGTTGTTAAATCGCTGTATCCCCAGAATCTTTTTCCGCTGTTTTTTATACACTCATAATCCAGGTACGGCAGGATACCGTTTGCGGCGTCCCCGCCGGAAATATCAAATATTTCCGCAATTTCACTGTCCCTGTAAAAGCCCATCAGGGCGTCTGCACGCTCTTTTGCGGTCCCGCTGAAAACATTTTCCCGCTCAAAAATAAAATCACTGCACACCGGCTGTATTCCCATGTCTGACAATGCCGTTTCCAGAATTCTCAATTTACCAGCCCATTCCTTTTTCTGTCCGTCGGAGCAGCAGACGATTCCTGCTTTTTGTGTTCTGTTATTCATCTGCATTCACCATTAATTCCTATACTATAGACTGTAACTATTCAGCCTTCAGCTGCATAGTTACTGAATCCGGCTATTTTGAGTTTGGTCTACGACCAAAAGCCGGATTCACTCCTGGAAAAATTTACGCGTTCTCACGGACTTTGCAGCAAAGTGCAAAGTCCTGAGGTAAACTATAGACTTCCCACATGCGGCTCTGTATAAACCTGTATATTTCTGGAAAAAACCGGTTCTTTTTCAGGATTCCCAAATATATAAATTCTTTTCAGTTTCTTACAGGAATCTAACGGAGAATAATCCGTTATCTCATTTTCCTGCAGGTCAATAACCTCCAGATTCTGAAACGCAGCAAGAAAACTAATATCGTCTATCCCGCTTCCCCCCAAATCCAGCTTCTTTAAATTCGGATAATGCAGCAGAATATCAAAATCTCCTTCCTTCCGGGAATCTTTTGCACTTATCCACCCCGTCATCCTGACTTTCTCAACCGATAAATTATCCTCAAGCAGGCCGGGATTTAAAAACAGCTTCGTCATGTCCGAGCTGATTCCCCCAGCCCCAATGGATATCTCCTTCATCCCCGGTTTATTAAAAACGGATTCCATACCGGTGATGCCGTTTCCCCAGAAATCTTCAATTGTAAGCCTTTCCAGTTTTGGCATCCCCGCCAGTTTTGACACATCAACGGGATTTCCCGCCCTGCCAAAAATTTTCAGTCTGAGGTCTAATACCTTCAGGCTAGTCAGCTTCTGCAGCTTCTGCAGTTGTTCCTCCTGGTCAATATCCAGGTTTACTTCTTCCAGCTGCTTCAGTTCAAGGAGGGATTCTATTTCAACTTCTCCGTTATCCATAAAAAAAAGTTTTTTTAAGCCTGATACGCTGTCCAGCATGGAGACGTCCCCACTCTCTCCGATTTCTGTAGAAAGCTCTTCCAGCTTTGGCATTTTCTCCAGAAAAGCACTGTCCTTAAGCTTTGCCCCGCTGACATACAGGCTTCTGACGCTGTCCAGCTTTTCCAGTTCCTCCAGTCCGGCACTGACCGTACCGGACTTTAAATATATTTTCCTCAGGCGGGTACAGTTTCCAATCCCTGTAATATCCAGGGTCCCGTCCGGGCCTGGATAACCGTCCGCCACAATTTCTTCCAGATTTTTATATTCCCCAATTCCTTCCAGGCTTCCGTTCTGTGCGCCCATGTGAAGCACCCTGACATACTCAGGCTCAAAGCAGGCCGTTACATTTTTAAGGGACTCACTTGTTTCAATAAAACTGATTTTTGCCTTTTTGGAATATTTCATCTGGGAAAGCCACAGTGAGTTGCTGTTGTCTATCCTTGTCAGTCCGGTAAACATCGTAAAATCCGACGGCCAGCTGGCTTTGCTGCTGTGGTATGTCCATGTTTCTATGGTATCCTGAAATGCTTCTTCGCTCTCACAGTCCTCATAATTGGTAAAACTGTACCTGATCACATGAAATCCATCGTTTACATCCCTGTCACTGTCATAACGGATATACCGGATACCTGCAAACTCCTCATCTGTAATATCCTTATATTCCTTTCCAAAAATATCCTTACAGAAGATGGCAAGAAGCTCCCCGTTTTCTTCAAACGCTGCATCCCTGTCCGAGGAAGAAAGTACGGAAAAATTTGCCGCAAGGTTTACGCCCAGGATTCCCAGTACGATTATAATCATAATAACAAGAAACACCACCAGCATCTTTTTGGTGGAACTGATGGTCTTTTTTACCTCTCCCACATCTTCATAATCTATATTGATATTAATTACGGTTCCTTTTGCTTCATCAACCAGAAATGTCTGGCCGCAGTAAGGACATATGGCATGTGTTTTGTCTGTCAGCGTAAGCCCCCCGCCGCAGTTGGTACATACCAGCCTTACCAGTTCGGCAGTCGTATTGTCAATTGATGTATGTATTGTGTATGGATTATCCTCTTTTTTCATTTATTCTCTCCTGATTTCAATCTTTCCTTCGTATGTTTCCTGCAGCTGTGCCCACTGTTCCTCTGTAATATACCAGACACTGCTTCCTGATATGGTCAGCTTCTTTAAAGAGGGAAGGGATAATAACCCCTCTATATTTTCATAAACCTTTTTCTCATCCATCACAAGGTCTTTCAGTGTAAGTTCCTCAAGTGCCTTCATGTTTTTAAAATCATTTGTATTTTTTAAAACGGCATCCTTTAATGTAAAGATTTTCACATCCGTAAAATCCTTAAGAAAAGAATAATCGCTCAGGTCCTGTGCATTATTTATCACAATCTCTTCTATGGTGTCCGGATTTAAGGAAGAAAAAAACTTTGATTTTCCATATCTGGAAAGTCCGTCATTGCAGGAAATATAGCGTAACTGGTTTTCCTCCGGCAGTACGTAATTTTCCCATGCTTCCGTATAAAGCTCAACCCTTGTCAGTCCGGTAAAATATTCAAGGTTCGCTGGGGAATAATCTTCCCTTATGGCAGTCACCTCTATGGTCTTTAGCGTTTTCTCATAGCTTTCCCAGTCATCGTATTCATAGTAGTCTTCAAAGCTGTAGGTAAATTGGTAGGTTTTGTCCTTTTCAATTTTCAGGTACCGCATCTTTTCCAAATCCTCAGCGGATATCTGCGGAAGGGGCTTGTCATATACTTCCAGCAAAAAATCCCTGAACGCAACGGAAAAACGGCTGGCTTTTTCCGCCAGTCTGCCCGTGTAAAACTCGTATGCTGCCACAGCGGCCAGCACAACCGCTATAACAGCTGCCGCAATCATGACAATAATTCTGGAAACTGTAAGGTGGATACTGACCCTGTGGGTTCTGTCAGTTGAGATATAGTATTCCTGCCCACAGTTTTCACAGTAATAAGTCAGTTTATTTTTTAATCTTAAGTTCCCCCCGCAGGAGGAACATTTCTCTTTTATATTTGTATTTCCCATAACACGCTTCCCCTGGTTCCTGCCGCCACAGCCTTTATTTTCTATTTCTATAAAATAAAAACCCCCTGCAAACAGAACATCTGCAGGGGGAAGGTGAAAACATAACCTTCATAAAAATGCAGGAGATGGGACTTGAACCCACACGATATTGCTACCACAGGCACCTGAAGCCTGCGCGTCTGCCAATTCCGCCACTCCTGCGAACAAATGATATTTTATCTAATTTCAAAACAAATGTCAAGGGGTAAATGTAAAATAAATAAACTTATGGATAATTCTTGAAAAATTGAAAATAGGCATTGACAATTACCGGGATGTCTGGTATTATATTCAAGTCGCTAAGGCATGCGGAAGTGTCGGAACTGGCAGACGAGCAAGACTAAGGATCTTGTGTTCATTGCGAACGTGTGGGTTCAAGTCCCATCTTCCGCACTTAACCCTTGGGAAACCTCGTAAATCTAGTATTTACGGGGATTTTTCTTTTCTAAAATTTTCTTTCTGTTCCTGTTACACGTAAGACCGGTTTGCGTTTATTATCTTTTGTCCTACCGGCTTAGTATGTATAATCATGCTGCTATGTAAGAATACTTTCCCAATCACGTTCCTCTCTCAGCACCCTCAAGACATGAATTTCTTTTTCTAATTCTCTGATAATGTAAAAAATAACAGATGGCGGAAATGGATACTTGTAAATAGAAACTGCGCTTCTATATAATCTGCAATTTCAGCTATATCATGTACGGCTTCCCATGTTACTATGACTCTATACTTCTGCATTTCTGCGCTTGTTCCTCAATTCAGTAATTTTAACAAAAGCTTCTGTCAGAGGCAATTCCCTCCTGGCTTCCATATCGTCAATCCCCCTGTCAAGTTTTTTAAGTAATCTTTCATGATTGGTGGTATCTCTAACCTTTTCATCTTGTAATGCATATGCCATGAATCCACCTGCTTTCCTCTCGTTATTTATACTTCTTAAATCTAAAATATCATAACCCTATCTATGAATCAAGTTTTTTCCCATTTCTATTCTGCCAAAACCTGTGTCCTTTATCCATGCATAAACTTTTTATAAAAAATCATTTACTTTTCTCGCAAGATTAAATATTTCACACTCCAATCACCAGCAGGTAAAACCCACTCTTTTCCTGCATACAGTGTTCCATTAATAGCTTAAACTGTCTGTGCAGGCGAAGCTGTTTTTTCACAAAGCCCAGCTCCTGCGTATACATAATAATCACACCTGACTCCCCAAGATGCTTTTTGGCTTTCCGGAAAAAATTCTCATACAGCCCGTTTAATTCATCCTTCGTCATTTTGCCGCGCACCGGCATATTGGTAATAATTTCATCAAACGGATATTCATATTCAAACTCAAAAAAATCCCGGCGGATAAACTGAATCGCGGTTCCTGCAAGCTCTGCATTCTCCCTTGCACCATTAACTGCCACACCAAAAATATCCGTTCCGTACATTTCCAGCGCCGGAACCCGCAGATCCCGTTCTACCAGCATTGTCCCCACACCGCAGAACGGATCAAGGACCAGTGCATTTTCCTTCAGGTACGGTGCGCAAAGCTCCATAATCTGCGCCGCCGTGGACGGATGAATGGACGCTGAAATGGTATTTTTCCGGTAGGAAAACCGATTGTCCTGCAGACTGGAAAATTTAAGGGCAGGAAAAAAACGCCCCGTCTTATCCGCATACAGGCGAAGCTCCACCTCATAATAACTGGTCGAGTTTAACAGCATGCCAAAGGAGAGCTTTTCCAGTTCTGCCGCCAGACGCTTCGTAAAGACACTCCTCTTTTCCAGTTCCTGCTTACTCCGGCACTCAATCCGGAAATAAAACGGTTCCTGTTCACTGTGGTATTTCCTGCACAGGGCAAGCATCTGTTTGCATACGCCAGACGCCGCTTTCACCGGGTCTGCATCCAGAAGCACTTTCACCGGAACCGGAAACAACAGTTCCCTGTAGGTGCGTACTGGAAGAACGGATTCCAGGTGGTCCGTTTCCACAATTACCCCAAGCGGGTGCACCTTCCCTCCCGTCCGGTTTCTTACTGTTTCCCTCTGGTTTTTATCCACGGTAAGCAGCAGCCGGTTTTTCTCCTGTTTTTTGTCAAAGGTGTGCTTTGAAATGCCCTCATACTGAAGCAGAATCCGGCGCAGAATGCGGATTTCCTCCTCCGTGTGTTTGCGGTTTTCGTCGGTAAGTTCTTCCTTCTGCAGTTTATCAAGCTGCTTTTTAAAATCAGCGGTCAGGTCCCTGACATCAATCTGTTCCAGTGCCTCTAAATACGCACTCCGGACAAAACGGGTCTGTTCCCTTTCATATGCATGATACAGCGCGCTGCATGCACTCTGGCAGGAAATGTCACCCAGAAGCAGGGCGGCATTTTTACGTGTTTTGGCATCCTCATGTTCCAGAAAACCCAGAAAAAGTTTCTCATTTTCACGGATAAACGACTGCAGCTGCTGTCTGCTTTTTCTGTCCTTTTTTAATGCGGCACGCAGTGCGCTCAGATTTGTGCGGACGTTAGCCTGCTCCTGTAATTCCTTAAATATCTGCTTCAAATTATTTTCCTCTTTATCATTTATTTTTCTTTGTCAACACCATGTCTGGCAATATAATCCGCCAGGTCATTGTGAAACTGCTCCCATGCGTCCTCATGCTCCACAAAATACTTCGGACAGTTTTTCCCTGTCACATCATAATGGCGGATTACATCCTCCACATGCAGCCCGTAACGGCCCATCAGCCACGTGGTAAGATGCAGAAGCGACTGGTAGGTATTACTGTTAAACTTACCGGTCTCATCCCCGATGCAGCACTCAATGGCTATCGTGTCTTTGTTTCTTTCATTGGACGCATATGCAATCTCGCTGCAGGGAATACACTGCACAATCTCCCCTTTCAGGCCGATGATAAAATGACTGCTTGCAGAAGTCGTGTGGGACTCGGCAAGTCCTGCAAAATAATCCCGGTTCTGCATAGCTGTCGTTCCCGGATTTGCGGTATAATGAATGACGATACCACTGACCTTTTCCAGCTCCTTCCCCGGACGGGAATACGGATTTACCGGAAGCAGCTCCACCTCCAGCTTCGGGCGCCCGTCAACATATTTTTCATCCGTAACGCTCCACCGGCTGGCCGTGGTATGACTGCCCCCGAATTTTTTAACAATTACAAAAAATGCAACAGCAATCACAGCAAACAGGACGAGAAAAATGCATACGATACCCTTCATCTGTTTATTTGCTTTTTGGTTTTTCTTTTTTCCTGCCATGTATCCTTCCTGCAAAATAAGGATGCCGCAAAAAGTGACATCCTTACAATAAAATCCATGCTTTATATCTGTTACATAATTTTATGAACCCATCCTTTGGGTCCTTCAATCTCACCCATCTGGATTCCGGTCAGGGTTTCATACAATTTTCTGGTTACCGGTCCCATTTCTTCCATTCCGCTTGGGAAACAGATTTCCCTGCCATGGTCGTCAATTTTGCCAACCGGGGAAATAACTGCTGCTGTACCGCAGAGACCACACTCTGCAAAATCATCAAGCTCTGAAAACTTCACCTGTCTGTGCTCAACAGTAAGTCCCAGGTATTTTTCCGCCACAACCATTAAAGACCTTCTGGTAATGGACGGCAGGATACTGTCGGACTTAGGCGTAACAAACTTGCCGTCTTTGGTAATAAAAATAAAGTTTGCTCCTCCGGTTTCCTCCACACAGCTTCTGGATGCCGGGTCAAGGTACATATTCTCATCATAACCTTTTTTATGGGCGTCCACAATCGGATGCAGGCTCATTGCATAATTAAGCCCGGCCTTAATATGTCCGGTTCCATGAGGCGCTGCACGGTCAAAATCAGACACACGGATGGTTAAAGGCTTTGCGCCGCCCTTAAAATAAGGTCCTACCGGTGTAACAAAAATACGGAACTGATATTCATCCGCAGGCTTTACACCGATAACGGAATTGGTTCCAATCATATACGGACGGATATAAAGCGTAGCGCCGGAACCAAACGGAGGCACCCATGCCGCATTTGCCTTTACCACCTGTTCTACTGCATCCACGAAACGCTCTACCGGAAATACCGGCATCTCAAGCCGTTCACACGAATCCTTCATACGCTGTGCATTTAAATCCGGGCGGAAACACACAATCTCCCCGTTTTCTGTTGTATATGCCTTAAGTCCCTCAAAACAGGACTGTGAATACTGAAATACTGCCGCACATTCGTTCAGTGTAATATCGGAATCCGTGACGACTGCCCCGTCATCCCATTTCCCATCCTTATAATTAGATACATAACGATATTCTGTCGTCATATAGCCAAAGCCAAGATTGGCCCAGTCAAGATTCTTTTTCTCCATTGCTGTTCCCTCCGTTCTGTTATATATCATGGAGCACATCAAAAATTATCCTATGCTTTGCTTCAACATTTTAGTACATCAGCCTGCATTTTTCAATAGTTCCCTGCAATTTTGCTATTGAAATAATTCATAAATACTATAACTTTCCGGTATCTGCCGCATAAAATAAAGAGACAATACAGTTTACCTGCATGAATGCGGGAAAAGGAAACATCTGCCATGTGTACTGCACTTTCACCTCTTGACACGTTTACAAAGCTGATACAGGAACGGAAACCGGATGCCTATGCCAATATTCTTGGCAGCAAAGAGGCGCCTCTGCTCATGGGAACCGCATATTTTTACAGCACGCCCTTTCAGGGGATTTTAATTGAAGTGGATATCGGAGGACTTCCCTATGATAAAAAGGACAAAACCTGCGGAAAGTTTTACGGAATGCATATTCACGAAAACGGGGACTGTTCGGACAATTTTACCAAAACTGGAAATCATTATAATCCTAAAAATTTGCCGCATCCGCAGCATGCCGGGGACCTGCCTCCGCTCTTAGGAAACCATGGATATGCCTATACGGCATTTTATACCTGCCGCCTGAGCATTTCGGATATCATAAACCGTTCCCTGGTAATCCATTCTTCCTTTGATGATTTTACCACGCAGCCGTCCGGAAATTCCGGGGATAAAATTGGGTGCGGGGTGATTTACCCGATCAATGGCTGACCTCCCGGAAATGGCTTAATAAGCCTGCCTAGACCGTCAAGTACAAGGCAGGCTTATTTATTTTCGCCTAAAAGTTCTTTTCACCGTTGCTTCTGCAAATCCTGCAGTTTCCGGTTCATCTTTTCCGCTTCCCTTACCAGCCCTTTCCACGAGCACAGGACCACAAGTGCATAAATCAGCGCAATCATCACAACCATCGCAATGACTGACTTCCAGTCTGTTACATCATACCACACAAACAGATGCCCGAACCCAAGCACAATTGCATTTATCATAAGATAATGAAGAAAAACGGTAAGCACAAACGGCATTTTTTCAAACTGGTAAACCAGCGTGCTTAATGCACACAGAAAACATGTGGCAAGTATCTGCCAGAATATGACTGGCTCCACCTCCTGCACCGGAAACAGAATATTCGTAAAAAGAGCCACGGCAGTGAGCACGCATGTCGTTATTACGAAAAACATATTCATCATCACTTTAAATTTATGCATAGTCTCCCCTTCTTTCTGTATATCAGCCTATTTTTTCAGTCCCAGCCTGCGTTTTAAATCAGGCACATACTGCCTGGATATCATAAGCCGTTCCCCGTTTTTCATGCAGGCTTCAAACCGTCCTCCAAGCGACGGCGCAAAATTCCTGACACTGGAAAGATTGATGATTACCGATTTGGACGCACGGAAAAATGAGGTATTCATAAGCAGCTCTTCCAGCTCATACAGTTTCATCCTGGTTTCATAGACCTCTTTTTCCATATAAACAAACACCCGGTTGTCCACAGATTCAAAGTAAAAGACGTCTGCCGGCAGAATCTGCAGTATTTTATCCTCTTTTTGTACCGTAATTTTTTCCCGTCCGGCTTTTAATGCATAGATTGTTCCAAGCATCTGCTCATCCATATTCCTGCAGCGGATGATAATCTCTTCCTCTTCCCCGTCCGGACAGTCCTGTATTACAATTTTCATATCATTTCCAAGCCCTTCCTGAACATCGGTTCATGCTATCTGTCATTCAGTTTTCTTCTGTTTGTAATAATAACGGCGCACACAATGGCAAGAGCTGCATACGCAAGCAGAATAAACAGCTGCCACCCGGTATCCACCAGGGAGTTATGCATTCTGACCGTAATCCCCATTTCTTCTGAAACCCCCGAAACAAATTCATCCGGCAGTCCCGCAAAGGTCTCCTTCAGCAGATCCGCAGTACAGACTTTGCGCATCATGGAAGCGCCGTGCAGATTCGGAAGCCGCTTGATGACCGTCTGCACAGTTTTCGTAAGCTGCGACACTGGAAGATAAATGCCTCCCACAAATCCTGACAGGGTTCCGACAATCGTCAGCATACCTGACCATGCCCCGTCGCTGTGTACAAAAAGCGCCATAAGGTATCCGACTGCCGAAAAGGTAAAAGTATTACAGAGTATCATTCCAGTCAGTTTAAGCAGGGCTGCGGCAGAAAGAAGTCCGTACCCCTTTATCATAAAATACACCTCACCGGCAGCCAGTGTCAACAGGCACATCAAACTGCCAATCATCCATGCGGACAGTATATAGCCAAACGCCAGCTTACGCCTTTTTACCGGGGTAACATAAAACGCCATGATTCTCTTTTCCGTTTCATCCCTTACCATGCTTCCTAAAACGGTCAGTGTAACAGTCACTGCATTGACTGCCAGAACTCCTGCAAGTGTCCACATGCCAATCAGGGCGGATACATGTTCTTTGTCCTCTGCTGTCACATTTCCCGTGCTGCTGTACTCTTCCATCGTGCTTAAGATTCCCCCACTGTTCATGTCCCCCAGAAAAATTACCATCAGCGCAAGAACAATAAACATGGACAGCATGGAGAAGAAAACCGCGCTCCTGTCCCGTAAAAAAATCAGACTGTTTCTTTTTGTAATATAATATAATTCCCTCATATTTGACCTTTCCTTTCTGTTACTCCGTTTCCAGCGTTTTTCCGGTAATATTTAAAAATACATCGTCCATGGTTCCCGCAACTACTTCAAAACCCCGGATATCTTTTTCCAGCTTTTTTAAAACCGGGACCGCCTCCATACTCTCCTGTATTTTCACAGACCAGCAGTCATTTTCATTTTTCACCCTGCCGCCAAATTCCGTCCGCAGCATCCGTTCCACTTCAGCTTCCCCTGACGGTTTTGGCACAAGCCGCAGGGTATCCTTCGTATATTTTTCTTTCAGTGCAAACGGAGTCCCGATTTCCTTAATCTTACCTGCATCCATCACTGCAATACGGCATGCCCTTGCCGCCTCTTCCATATAATGGGTCGTCAGAAAAACGGTCATCTGGTGCTCTTTTCTGAGCATGTCGATATTTTTCCATACAAGTTTCCTTGTTGCCGGGTCAAGCCCGGTCGTCGGCTCATCCAGAAACAGAATCCTCGGACGGTTGACAAGGGCAGCTGCAATTTCACACCTTCGCTTCTGTCCGCCGGAGAGCTTTTCATATTTTCGGTTTATCACATCCTGCAGGGAAAGCCGTTCACAGATATCATCCACTGTCTGTTTCAGATTTGTGTTTCCATACAGCGCCGAGCGCACATAAAGATTTTCCCTGACACTCAGCCGTTTATCCAGACAGTTGTTCTGCCAGACCACACCGATCTGTCTGCGGATTTCATCATCCGCATGTCCCACACGGCGTCCGCAGATTTCGATTTCCCCCGCTGTCGGTAAAAACAGGGTACACAGCATATTGATGGTAGTTGATTTTCCTGCACCGTTTACTCCTAAAAATCCAAACAGCTCCCCGCCTTCCACAGAAAAACTGATATCATCCACTGCCTTTACTTCCTTAAAGTATTTTTTCAGGCTCCTGACCTTAATAATTTCTTCCATAATTGCTCTGTTCCTTTCGTGGTACGTTTTTCTAAAGCATATAAAAAAAGACATGCCTCCGCAACTAAATTACGGTAAGCTGTCTTTTTTCGGGGATAACATGCATTTCACACCTTTTCATTATATCGTTTTCTTCTGCCACTTCTTTCCGGCAAGCCGGAATAAAAACAGGACGCCGCGCACACACAACTCTATGCACATGGCAGCCCATACCCCGTGCAGCCCGAAGTGCGGGGCAAGCACAGCAGCAAGCGGAATTCTCACACACCACATACTGAACAGGTTCATGCAGCTGGGAACAAGGGTATCCCCCGCACCCCGGAAAACTCCAGAAGCCACTATGGAAGCCGCATACATCGGCTCCGCAAACGCTTCAATCCTAAGCACCTGTGCACCAAGCCGCCGGATACCTTTATCGGGAGAAAGCAGTCCGATCATATGCGGTGCAAAAATAAACAGTAACATACCGCTGCCCGTCATGACAAGCATCCCAAGCCCGGTAGTCAGCCATCCCAGACGCCTCGTTAAATCCTTTCTTCCCGCGCCCGTACTCTGCCCGACCACTGTCGTCGCTGCCGCTGCTATCCCGTACCCCGGCATGTAGCAGAGACTTTCCGCTGTGATGGAAAACGAGTTTGCCGCAATGGCAGTCGTTCCAAGCGGAGCCACAATTTTTGTGGACATGATCTGTGCAGAGCACATCACGGTCTGCTCAAATCCCACCGGAAGGGCAATTTTTACTGCCTGCTTTAATTCCGCCGGCACAAAGGAAAACTTTTCTTCTTTCCGGATATGAAGCATCTGTGATACAAAAAGCAGGTAATACAGCATCAGACAGACCGTCACCAGTTCGGCACATGCCGTTCCGAGCGCCGCACCGAAAACGCCAAGTCCTGCCCCCGGCATTGTAAATGCGGTTCCAAAAACCGTCACCTTCCTTGACGGAAAAATAAAAAAGAGATTAAATATAATATCCAGAAAGCACATAACAATATGAAGAATACTTGGAAGCTTCATGTTGCCGCTGCACTGAACCATGCCTGATGCCGTATGATTGAGCTGCAGAACTGGAAGAAACAGTGCATAAACCAGAAAATACCTGGATGCATTTGCACAGATTTCCTTCCCGCCTCCAAGCCACACCGGAAGAACACCGCTTAACGACACGCCTGCCGCCATTAAAACACACGAAAAAATAAGCACGGCAAACAGTCCCTGCTTTACAATATTTCTTGCGCGCTTCTCTTCCCCCGCGCCAATCCGCTGTGCCACCTGAACCGTAAATCCAATGCTTGCAGCTGAACAGAGCCCGCCAAACAGCCATGTGCTGGAGGATACCAGGCCTATGGCGGCGGAATCATCCGCCCCAAGCCTGCCCACCATGGAAGCGTCAATATACTGCATCACGATAGACGAAATCTGCGCCATAATGGCAGGTATGCTCAGCTGCACAGTCAGAAACAGCTGCTGGCGGAAAGAAAGCTTTTCCCCGCTCCTTAATTGTTCCAGTAAATTCCGGTTATTCATCAGATATCACCATATCTTTTTCAGCTCCCCGATAAAATAAAGCGAACCAAACGCCACGGTCTTTTCGTTTTTGTCCATACGTTCCTCCAGAAGCCGTCTCACCTCATAAACCGACGGAATACTTTCTGCCGGAATTTTATGCGCCCGTATGCATTCTGCAAGCGTTTCGGCCTGCAGCGCCCTGCTGCTTTCCGGCGTCACGGTCACAAAATCCAGGGCACACGGCAGGAGCGGCTCCGCCATCTGTTCATAATCCTTGTCCGCCATGACTCCCATAATAAAATGAAACTTTTCGCCGCCGTACAATTCCTGTAAGCTTTCCTTTAATGCCAGGACGCCGTTACTGTTATGCGCCCCGTCCACCAGTAAAAACGGGTGTTCAGATAAAATCTCCATCCGCCCCGGCCAGTACGCACTGCAAATTCCGTCACTTATCACCTGCATATAACCAGCCCCCGGCATTACACCTTCCGTTCCGCCGCGGGATGGAGCAGGTAGGTTCATCTTAAAAAACTCTTCTGCCGCCAGCATGGCAGCAGCGGCATTTTCATACTGGTATACCCCACGCAGTCCCGGCTGCATCCTTTTCGCCCGCTGTATGTCTTCCGGCGTAACCAGAATACAGTCAGCTGAACACTGTTCATTATATGTAACACCCTGCAAAGGGTGTTGCCTGCGCAAAGCACTCCGCGAAGCGGATTTGAATGTGCTTTGCTCCGTTTTTCCAGAAACAAGATTACACTCCCTCTGTGCCTTTACTAACACTTCCAGCACCTCAGGTTCCTGGGGGGCAAAAACAGCCTTAACACCCGGCTTTAGTATGCCCGCCTTTTCCGCCGCAATCTCTGTGAGCGTACCGCCAAGAACTGCCATATGGTCATACCCGATTCTGGTAATTACGGAAAGCACAGGCGCTCCGAGCGCATTCGTGGAGTCCAGCCGGCCTCCCAACCCCGTTTCTATAATGGCAATGTCACACTGTTTCTCTTTAAAATATAAAACCGCCATCATCAGACAGTAGTCAAACATGGAAGGCATTACCCCCCAGTCACGATTAAGCAGCTCATTTCCAATCCGTGTTGCGGCAGACTGTTCAATCATCTTTCCGTCTACCGTAATCCGTTCCCCAAAATCCACCAGATGAGGCGAAGTAAAGCATCCGCACCTAAGCCCCGCCTTCATAAAAACACTGTTCAAAAAGGCACAGACAGAGCCTTTTCCATTTGTCCCGGCCACATGAATAAACGGCAGCTCCTTTTGCGGATGCCCCAGCTTTTCCAGCATAATCCTGCTGATCTCCACTCCGGAAAGGGTGCCAAAGCGCCTGCTGTTTTCAATTTTGTCTGTTATTTCTTCATATGTGTACATCATCTTATACGGCAAGGATTACACCGCCGTCATTGGCATACATGCTTGATACGCCTGCGGTATCCACAATCAGGATTTTTTTGAACGTGGCAGCTTTTTCAATCAAATCCCTGACATACTGCGCCCGCTCCGGACAGTTGCAGTGTGAAATTGCAAGCACGCGCTGCCCGCAGTTTTTTGTCACTGCCAGCATATCCTCCACCATTTTGGCAAGTGCCTTTTTCATACCCCTTGCCTGCCCCAGCTGCTGGATTTCCCCCTCGTCTGTGGAACCCATTACCGGTTTGATATTTAATGTGCTGGCAACCAGTGCCTTTAAGTTACTGAGCCGGCCGGCTTTCCGCAGGGTTTCCAGTGTCTCAAGCACAAAAAAAGTATTCATTTCACTAATGTATGCATCCACACCGGAAACCACTTCCCCAAAATCCTTACCAGCTTCCTCAAGCTCCTGTATTTTCATCCCGATTAAGGTCTCTCCAATGGATGCCGACCGCGAATCAAAAACATGAATCTGCTTTTTGTCTCCATGCTCCTCCTGGTAAAGCTGCGCTGCAAGCACAGCACTGTTATAAGAGCCGCTCAGCTTCTGGGAAAGCGTAACCACATAAACATGCTCAGCTTCACCCTCACAGGCCCTTATATAGCTCTCCGGTGAGGGACAGGACGACTTCGGGCTGTATCTGCTTTTTTTCACCCTCTGTAAAAAATCCCTCTGGTCAAAATTCTCATCATCCGTAATCCGGTATCCGTCCACCTCAAGCTCCAGGGCAACATTACAGTAATGTCCGTCCTTTTTCAGTTCCTCCGGCAACTCTCCGCAGCTGTCAATTACAATTTTATACATCAGCTAACCTCTCTTAACATGTATTACACTATATAATACAATTTTCCCATTTATTACGTTGCTATGTTACCATCATTTCCCATTTTTGAAAAGGGGTAAGTGATATTTTTTCCCTGTGGATTTTGCAGGAAAAGTATTGTAAACTGAAAGAAAACAGATACAGGAGGTGTACCCATGCAGGCACTTGAACTAACCGATATCAAAGATTTTATGAATAAATTTCTCCGGACAGACATTTTCGACAATTTTCTGCTCCAGGAGGGCATGATTGCAGGTGCCGCCTCTTATACCATAGACGGCCGGATTACCCGTGATTTTTACAGCAGCGAAGAAACGGAGGAGCTCGGTATCGCAGGACTTCGTTTTCTTCCCTACAGAATGCTGCGGGACAGCTGTTTTGACCTGATAAAAGGGAAAAAAACGCCTGTTTCTTTCCGCTTTGTACTTCTGCTTTCCCCGGAAAATATAAGCCGCACCCTTGCCGGAACCAGAAGCAGTTTTACGGAAGACGACATTACCGGCATGTTTTATAACATCCATTTTCAGGACAAAACTCTCACTTTAACCACTGGTGTTTCCTATAAAATCTTTTCCGTGGACAAGTCCCTGGAGCAGGAATGGGACCGTATGGCATGCCAGTTTTTAAAGCAGCACAAAATTCCTTATACCAAACTGTAAATTTCGCGATTTTCACTTTACTTTTCTGCTCTATTATGCTATTCTATGCATAGTTGCTAAGCAATCACCTTTTTACACGGTTACGCTTTGCAGCACAAATATTTTGGAGGTACTTTCGATGAACAAAGGTACAGTTAAATGGTTCAACAACCAGAAGGGATACGGATTCATCACAGCAGAGGACGGACATGATGTATTCGTACATTATTCAGGACTTAACATGGAAGGGTTTAAGTCACTTGAAGAGGGCGCAGCCGTAGAGTTTGAAATTACAGATGGTGCAAAGGGTCCTCAGGCTATTAACGTTTCAGTCGTTCAGTAGCAAATAATCTAGTTTCTATGTACCTTTTTCTTTTTAATATTAGAATAAGATATTGGATACAATGATTAATAACATACATCCCTGATGTACAAAAAATGCCGCTTATGCGGCATTTTTTGTTATCTTCCGGTTATATCTGAAAAACCTTTTTAATACTGTCATAATGAAGAAAAATCCCCTGTTCCGCCAGTTCCTTAATCTCCTCTGCGGCAGCAAACTTACAGCCGTCTGTTTCCTCCGTCTGAAGTGTGATGTCATTTTCATCGACGTCCATGACATAGCGGTAAATATCAACAAAATAATTGTCCCCTTCCCCCGGATTTTCCCGATGGTAGCTGAACATATAACCGCCCTCAGCGCCGCTTACATCAAGGCCTGTCTCCTCTTTGATTTCACGCCTTACGGCTTCCTCGGATTCCTCCCCTGCCTGCGCCGCACCTCCGGATACTTCCCACCAGCCGGGTGCCCACGCCTTTGTCATCACACGCTTTGTAATCAGGAACCGTCCGTCAGGCCGCATAATCACGCCAAGCACTGTCAGATGGTACTCGTCATCCGCCAGTGTAAAACTGTCTTTTTCCATTGTCCGTCCGGTCCGCTGCTTATTTTTGTCATAAATATCCCAGTATTCCATTTTTTCTCCTTTAACTTTAATCTCACATTCCATGGATACTGCCCTGCGAATCACTCTGCAGCACAGACTCCGGCGTGATCTGCTTCTTAATCAGGGCATATAAATCCGGTACCAGCTCGGCAGCAGGCTGCTTGACGACTGCTGGCCGTTCCTTGTCTTCATCTCCGGTGATAATGAACACTGTTTCCATAAGTTCTGGTAATAGTCCTCCCCCTCATCCACGGAAGGAAGGTTTATGCCCGCAAACACAACACACGGCTGAAAAGCCTCATGCATCAGCATACTTTTACGTTTTGTGTCAAATATCAGAAAATCCTCATTATAAAAACGGTCTGCAAAGTGGTCCATCATCAGGGGAATCAGATTGCATTTTGGTTCGATTTCAGCCAGAAGGATATCTTTATCCTGACGGAAATTTAAAAACCCATATAATTTATTGAGCTCAATTTCCACCCTGCGGGACATTTCCACTACCTTTAACATACGGGAATCCGTTTCATGCGGAATGCTGCTGCCTTTTGCAAAAGCCCGCACCAGATAGCCGAATGTAACCGTGGCACGGTCCCTGTCGTAATGGCACAGCGCACGCAGAATGGAATCATACACAGAAAAGCCCAGCTTTGACTGAATGGCACGGACAAGCTGTTCCACCTTGCCTGCATCAGCTGTCACCATCTGTTCCTCACCCGATACTTCCCCGTCATCCCCGATTATAATGGAAATACTGTCCGTGTACGGCTTTCCCAGCTTTTCTTTTTGCTCAAATGCATCACTGACTGCTGAAAAAATCCCCTCAAGGGAATTCTCACAGCGAAGAATTAACTGTTCGCTCATCTCTCACCTCTAATTATTTTTTTTATATGTTTATATGGATAACATTTATTACTGCCTGCCTCTGTGCAGCAGTGCCGGATATATTACAGATGCAGTCCCTCCAAGAAGGACAGCGGCTAAATCCGTAAGCACAAGTGCAGCAGCCCATCCCCCCAGGAAATACCCTCCTGCCATTGGTAAAACCACAAACAGAATCAGGAAAAAACGCAGAAAAATCTGAATCATAGCCTTTACGGTATCCAGCGCACTGCTGTGAAAAGCGGCTTCCAGCAGCAGCCCTGCCGCAGAAAACATAAAATCCAGAAAACACAGCGTTATATACCACAGAAACAGGATCAGCGGCTTTTCCCCCATAATGATACCGGAAACCAGTACTCCGAAAAACAAATCCACCGCACAGCTGTATGTACCTGCCAGCATGGCAGAAAAAACTTTTTTGTACGGATTATCCGGCACTAAAAACAGCCAGTTTTTTGCTGTTTCCTGTTCAATCGGGTTTCCCATGTTACGGAAAAACAAAACAAATACCAGTATCATTCCAACGATAAAAAAGCCACGCCCCATCGTCCTCGAAAAAAGTACCGCAGACATAACACTGACTGCAAAGTAAAACAGCATGGTCTTTGTAAAAATCCCAAATACCGCCATTCTCCGCCTGCAGTACACTTCCTTTGAAAAAAACACGCTGCCGCCCCATCCGGTCAGGTTTCCTTCCCGTTTTATGCGGTCAGAGCGTTTTCTGCCCTGCACCATCCTGCCTTCCTGCACTGCTGACATCATTTCCGCTGTCTTTCCGGCGGCTGAAAGGGCATCCTCATAAAAATCAGCCTGAATCCGCCAGATAAAAAACACCAGTACACAAACTGCTGCAACAAGCAGCGCCAGATAAACCAGAAAAGGCAGAGCATGCCCGTCCGCCGCGCTCATAATCATTCCCTTAAGCCAGCCGATTACCGGAAAATAACGCATCCACCGGCTTCCAAACGACATCTCAGCCATACGGTACGGATTTTTATCCGACACGAAAAACAGCACTGCAAAAATCCCAAGCAGCACAGCGGCAAACGTCCAGATTGCCGGAACCACATATTTTTTCAAATGCTCATGCGTGGTAAATACCGTATAGGAAAGCACCGTCATAAGCTTCTGGAAAATCAGAAGAAAAATCCAGCCAATGATTACAGCTGTTACCGCAAACACCCCCAGCCCCAGATTAACCGTCAGATTCGGAATCTGAAACACCAGGTACACCGAGGCAAATATGCTTGCCACCATCTGAAAGCTCAGCCGGAACAAAAGTACCGACTGCGGTTTAAGCGGCGCAGTAAACAAAAAATTAACATCTGCCATCTGAAATATTTCCGTACCGTTTTTGGAACCGGTATAAATTCCTATGAGAAGCAGTACCAGAAACAGCAGCGCGATTCCTGCCTCCACATAAGTTTTAACCATCCTGACATCCTCTGCAGACATCCCGGGTTCCTTATCCTCTTCCCCGTCATCATCTTCCTCATCCTGCACGGCTTCGGTTGAAATCCCGGTGGCATCCTGTTTTTCCATAATATTTCCAATAATACTGCCTGCAAGTCCGAACACCACGCCACAGCCGATAATTCCAATCAGAATGACCAGTACGGTACTGCGGAACATTTTCTTTATCGTATTAATTCCGGTATGAAGTGCATAATAAAACCAGCCCATACTACACCCCGCCCTCCGTAATTTCAAAGAAAATATCCTCCAGGCTCTTTTCCTGGCCGCCCGTCATTCCTCTTGGAACAACTGCTGCCACAGCCCCCTGTTTCATAATATATGTAGTATCCCATAACTCCTCAATACTGTCAATCATATGTGTACTTAACAAGATGGAACAGCCATCTGAACGCAGTTCAGCAAGTAATGTTTTCAGTTCCTTAATGGCATGCGGATCCAGACCAATCATCGGCTCATCAAACAGGAGCACTCGCGGCTTCGGAAGAAGTCCGCAGCAGATACTCAGCTTCTGCTGCATTCCCTTGGAAAGTTCATCCCCGAATTTCTTTTTCTTGTCATCCAGCTCAAACCTCCCCAGCAGCTTTTCCTTATACTCTTTATAGTCTTTTAATTTATATGCCCTTGCAAGAAATTCCATGTGCTCGTCTACTGTCAGGTTCGGGTACAGGGAAGGAATTTCAGGTACATAGCCTAAAATCCGTTTTGCTTCTATGGACTTGTTATCCAGACCGTTAATCCTGATCTGTCCCTCATATTTAAGAAAACCTGCAATACATTTTATGATGGTACTCTTTCCCGCCCCGTTGGGACCGAGCAGAATGCCCACCTGTCCGTCCGGAATCTGAAATGAGATATCCGCATTCGCCGTTACTTTGTGGTACTTTTTTGTGACGTGTAATACATCCAGCATAACCTTCCTCCAAACTGAGCAGTACAACAAACAGAGTACACAATGTGTACTCTGTTCTGATGTACGGCTGTATATATTATTTATTCCCTGTGCATGGAGAATGCTTCCATGTGGTAATTTTCCAGATTGCCGAGGATTTCCCTGTCATCTGCCTTTTCCAGCAGCTCATCCCGGAATCTCTTCGTGGAATTCATGTCGTTGAACGAACTCGGGCCGCCGACACAGCCGCCTTCGCATGCCATTCCTTCTATGAAATCATCCGGAAGCTTTCCGACTTTCAGTAATGTCAAAAACTTTTTGCATTCTGCGGCGCCGTTTGCCTTGCATACCTTTGGCTCGATACCGGCATTCATTTCTTTCATACTCTCTACCACTGCAGCTGTCACGCCGCCGGAATTACCAAACCGCTTGCCGTAAACGGAGGATTCCTGGTAAGAGGTATCGCCTGCCTTAAGCTCAACATTCTTTGCACGCATAATGGCACGGATTTCGCTGTAGGTTAAAACAAAATCTGCATTGCCTTCAATCTGCTGGTCCACAATCTCTGATTTTTTTGCGATACACGGTCCGATAAATACAGTAACCGCATCCGGCTCCTTTGATTTAATCAGACGCGAAACCGCGCACATCGGCGATACAGTTGTGGAAATTTTATCGGCAAGCTCCGGAAAATGCTTGCGCACCATATTAACAAATCCCGGACAGCAGGAGGTTACTTTCTTTTCGCCCTCTTTATAAGCCTCTGCCCATTCTGCTGCCTCGGAGGCAGCTGTCATGTCACCGCCCAGGCCGACTTCGATAAATCCGTTGAAGCCGACTTCCTGCAGCGCCTTCTTCCAGCTCTTCATGGTGATATTCGGTCCGAACTGGCCTTCTGTTGCCGGAGCACACATTGCATAAACTTTCCGGTCGGACTTTAATGCTTCAATCACATCCACAATATATGTTTTGGAACCAATTGCACCAAACGGACAGCTGTGGATACATTTGCCGCAGCGGATACATTTGCTCTCATCAATTACTGATATGCCGTTTTCATCGTATGTAATGGCATCAACCGGACAGCTGTTTTTGCACGGGCGCACCAGGTGGGCAATTGCATTATACGGACATGCCTGCGCACAACGGCCGCACTCCTTGCACTTCTGCGGGTCAATGTGGGAACGGTGGCGTCCTGCCACGATTGCGCCGAATTTACATGCGTTGATACATGCCTTGCCAATACAGTTCTGGCAGTTTTCTGTCACGGTATAACTGGAAATCGGACAGTCCTCACAGGCAGAATGAATGACCTGGATCACATTCTTTTCATCATTGCCGTACAGATTCTCACCTTCGGCAAGTTTGACCCTCTGACGGATAATTTCACGCTCCTTATAGATACAGCAGCGAAACTGCGGGGTCGGTCCCGGAATCAGTTCGAATGGAATATTATCCTTTTTTTCTTCGAGCTTTCCTTCAAACGCCAGCCTGGCAACCTCATAGAGCACTTCATGTTTAATCTTGATTACATTTTCGTCAGCGTACATATACTCTCCTTTTACTGTATGGGTTATTTTGCTCTCATAATACAACATTATTGTACATAAATTTTCAGTAAAAATCTATAGTTGTATCTATCAAAATACAACAGAAAGCAGAAATTATGGATTCAGCCGTTCAAAACCAGAAAATAGAGCCGACACTGCGTGCCGCGCTTGACGCCACCCCCGAAGAACTCGCTGCTTCCACGGACCTTTCCACCGGAAGCAGCACAGACGGACTCTGGACCGTCATTCTCTTTTACAGCGGTACACCCGCACGTTTACAGGAAGAATTTCCTGATGTTTCCTTTACCTTTCTGCTGGGAAACTATGCCATAGCCAGGCTTTCTGAACCTGCTATTTCCATACTTGCCGGTTCCCCTCTTGTCATCTATATCGAGCGTCCGCGCCGCCTGTTTTTTGAAGTCTTAAACGGAAAGCGCAGCTCCTGCATTACGCCGCTGCAGGAATCATCTTCTTCTGCCTTAAGCGGGCGCGGAATACTTCTTGCCGTCATTGATTCCGGCATAGACTATATGCATCCGGACTTCCGTAATCCGGACGGCAGCACAAGAATCCTGTCACTCTGGGACCAGACTGTTGCCCCCGCCCCGTCACAGGGCAGGTTTCCGCCGGAAGGATATTCCTCCGGCACCCTCTACACAGCCGAACAGATAAACGCCGCCATCAACGCCGCAACACCGCAGGAGCGATTTGAACTATGTTCAAGTATTGATACTTCCGGGCATGGCACACATGTGGCAGGAATTGCGGCAGGCAACGGAAGCGCCTCCGGGGGACGGTACCGTGGTGTGGCTTATGAAGCGTCCCTTCTGGCTGTCAAGCTCGGTTCCCCGGAAGAAAGAACTTTTCCCAGCACAACCGAGCTGATGACAGCCGTGGATTTTTGTGTCCGCTATGCCATGGAAAAGCGCCTGCCCCTTGTCATCAATTTAAGCTTTGGAAATACCTATGGTTCGCACAGCGGAACCTCACTTCTGGAAACCTATCTTGACAATGTGTCAGACCTGGGGCAGATCTGCATTGTGGTCGGGAGCGGAAATGAAGGAAACAACGGCGGGCATACCGGGGGACGCCTGGAAAATGAACAGTCCCGCCGGCTGGAATTTGCTGTTGGTGATTATGAACAGTCCCTTTCCATACAAATCTGGAAAAATTACTGGGATGAAATCCGCATTGTTATGCAGGCGCCCTCTGCCCCTGCTGTCATTACCATTCCAAACCAGCCGGGAAGCTGGCGCTTTACCTCGGATAATACCATACTGCTGGTATATTACGGGGAACCCTCCCCTTACAGCCTTTACCAGGAAATCTATATTGACCTGCTGCCGGAAAAAAATTATATTTCCTCCGGTATCTGGAGCATAACACTTACCGCGCAGTCCGTTACAGACGGAATTTATGATCTATGGATGCCGGCTGCCGCCGTCCGCGGTCTTGCCACACAGTTTCTGACGCCGGTGCCGGAAACCACTCTTACGATTCCGTCAACAGCAGCAAAGGTCATTACTGTCGGCGCCTATGATGCCAGAAGCAGCTCACCGGCACCGTTTTCGGGAAGAGGCTTCACCTGGAACACACGCCAGGTAAAACCGGATATTGTCGCTCCCGGCGTTGATATTACAAGCTGTGCCGTGGGCGGCGGTTATGAAACAAGAAGCGGCACCTCCATGGCTGCCCCGTTTGTTTCCGGAAGCTGCGCACTTTTAATGCAGTGGGGAATTCTGGAAGGAAATGATACTTTCCTTTACGGTGAAAAAATGAAATCATATCTCATAAACGGCGCAAGGCGGCTGCCTTTTGCCAGCTCCTATCCAAACCCGCAGACTGGCTGGGGAGCCCTGTGTGTCCGTGACAGTATTCCTTTTTGAACATGTTTTTTATGGACAAATGCCCCGATTGCTGATAATATAAAAATAGATTTTTCCGGAAACTGGAAACCTGTTTTTATATGGTGAAGTAATATGATGAATATGGTATTTTTAGGACTTGGTATTTTTGGTATCTGTATTATAATGATTGCACTGCTGCTTCTGCTTCAGGGAGACGGTTCCCGTGAACAGAAGCTTATGCAGTATTTTCTGATAGGTACGCTGATACAGAATGCAGGATATCTGCTTGAACTGACAGCCCCAACTCTGGAAGCCGCCATGGTATCCGTCAAAATGCAGTACCTGGGTTCCATCACAATTCCAATTACATTCTGTCATTTTATGTTTATATACTGTTATGAAAAAGCGCCGGAGTATTTTTTAAGACTGCTGAAATTTATTGACATATTTGTTCTGGTACTTGTATATACCTGCGATCTTCACAGCCTTTATTACGTGGAAATTAAATGGCTGCATACTCCGGAGGGGCACGGCTACCTGAGCCTGTCTTACGGACCGGGATACTGGCTGTTTATGATTTTTGGAACAATTATCCCTTATGCACTTTCCCTGTATGCACTGATTGTTGCATGCATTAAAAAACCGGAGTATGCAGCAGACCGGAAATACATACAGATTCTGGTGCTTTCTTTTCTTCCGGTCGGGGCGCTTTTTTCATATTCCATGAAACTGACCCATGTTTATGACCCGACACCGGTTATTCTGGGTCTGGTTCTCTCTACCGTGGTAATTCTTGTATGGAGCAGGAAGGTTTATGACTTCAGCAGCCTGGCATCAGAAATTTTACTAAACAGCATGGGCGACGGCGTAATTGCACTGGATGACCAGAGGCGGATTGCCAGCTATAATCCAGCCGCTGCCGGTATTTTTCCGGAACTCGGTATCCGTGCAATTGGAAAACATATCAGATTTCTGGACAGTTTTCCCCAGAATATACTGGAAAAAGACGGAAAGGACGAGTTTTGCATCAACGGCTGCTTTTACCAGAGCCATGTAAAACAGATTCTGGACAGGTTCGGACAGAACAAGGGATATGTCGTTCTGGTTCTGGATGTGACAGAAACCAAAAACTACATTGAAGAAATTAAGCAGGTAAGGATACAGGCGGAACAGGCAAATATCGCCAAAAGCGCATTTCTTGCCAATATGTCCCACGAAATCCGCACTCCCATGAATGCAATTGTGGGACTGAGCGATATCATTATGGAAGAAAGCAGGGGCCGCAAGGTATACGAATATGCCTGCGATATCAAGGCTGCTTCCCGCAATCTGTTAGCGCTTATCAATGATATATTAGACCTGTCCAAGGTAGAGGCCGGAAAAATGGAACTGGTAAAAACCGAGTACCATGTCAAAAATCTGGTAGGCGAAATACTTAATATGATGGATATTGTTGCTTCCCAGCGCGGGCTGATGCTGAAAAGTGAATTTGATATGTCAGTCCCATGCCGGTATCTGGGCGACGAACGCCGGATAAAACAGATTCTGATTAATATTTTAAACAATGCCCTGAAATTCACACAGAAAGGTTATGTAAAGATTTCCGTTGCAGGCAGAAAAGATGCCGCACCGGATATGGAACGCCTGATTTTCAGGATTGAGGACAGCGGCTGCGGCATCCGCGAGGAGGACTTAAAGAATATTTTTGAAAACTTCCGCCAGGTGGATTCCAGACGGAACCGCAGCGTGGAAGGAACGGGTCTCGGACTCTCCATCACCAAACGGCTGGTGGAACTGATGCAGGGCACAATTGCCGTGGAAAGCGTATACGGCGAAGGCACGACGTTTACCCTGGAGATTCCCCAGAAAATTACAGATTCAAGACCACTGTCCGAAGTTCCGGAGGAAGATGCCAGAAAGGAAACCGACCTGAAGCCATTTTCCGCCACCGGATACAGGGTACTGGTTGTAGATGACAACCTGATTAACCGAAAGGTTGCAAAAGGCTTTCTGCAGCCCTATGGATTTGATATAGAAGAAGCAGAAAGCGGACCTGAAGCAATCGAGCTTGTCAGAAAGACCTGTTATGACATGATCTTTATGGACCACATGATGCCGCAGATGGACGGCATCGAAGCGGCAGGGATTATCCGGAATGAATGCGGGGAAAACGGCAGGCTTCCTCTGATTATTGCCCTGACAGCCAATGCCATGGAAGGGGTACGGGAAACATTTCTGGCAAACGGCTTTCAGGATTTCATAACCAAACCGTTAGACAAAGCGGAGCTTCACAAACTTCTGTTTCACTGGATTCCGGAAGAAAAGCGGACCGTACAGGATTCTCTGCCAAAGCCCGTGCAGACAGATGATGACAGGCTCAGGGAATTCCAGAATATACTGATTCCTGGCATTGACACGGATGAAGTAGTCATCCATTATTCCGGCAGTGCCGAAGAATACCGCAGTCTGCTGGATTTGTACTGTCTGGACGGAAAACGCAAACTGGCGCTTCTGCAGGAACTCTGGGACAAACAGGAGATTAAAACATACGGCATTGAAGTTCACGCATTAAAGAGCGCCTCTGCCAGTATCGGTGCCATGAAGCTTTCCGCCAGCGCCAGGGAACATGAAAAGGCAGCAGACCGGATGGATACTACTTTTATAGACAGTCATATAAGCCGGCTGCTTGCGGACTATGAAGAACAGCTGGAATACATCCAGGATTTTCTTGGTAAAGGAAAGACAGATGCCGCAAAGGCAAAAACCGGAGAAATCACAACGGAAGATTTCATACAAAACGTCAGCGATGCACTGGAAAGCCTTGAAAATTTCCGGGCAAAGGAATGCGCCGCAAAACTTGAAAAACTTCTGCAGTACAGGCTTGCGACGGCTGCAGAATCCAGACTGGAAGAAATTCTGGCACAGCTTAAATTATATGAAGACGATGCAGCAGAACAGATGCTGCGCGAACTGATTGAACAGACAAAACAGGAGGTATAAGACAATGGCTTTAAAAAAACGCATACTTGCAGTGGATGATAACAGTATCAGCCTTGCATCCATTGAGCAGGAACTGAAAGGAGAATATGAGGTAATCCCCTTAAACTCCGGCATACGCGCCCTGCAGTATCTGAAAAGGGAAACCCCTGACCTGATTCTTCTGGACATTCAGATGGCAATAAAGGACGGTATTGAAACTCTGGAGGAAATCCGGCAAATGGATAACTGCCGGGACATTCCGGTCGTAATGCTCACATCAAGGAGCGATAAAGAAACCATCATAAAGAGCTCAAAACTTGGAATTTATGACTATGTGCTCAAGCCTTTTAAAAAACAGGACCTTCTCGAACGGATTGACCGTGTCTTAAAGCAGCTCTCATGAAAAAGCCCATAAATTTTTTATCTGCGGTTCAAGCAGGCTCCAGTCCCACAGTACCTGGCTTCGTGCAATACTGTTGGGATCATGGACTGCCACCTTCCCGTCCACAACTGCCGTCAGCACAATAAAATGCCCCTGCGTGGTAAAATCCCCGGGACGCATACTGCATATCACCGGTTCATTATTTTCAAGGTGCGAAAAAACCGCACCTCTGTCAAGGCTCACCTCTCTTCCTGTAATGCCAAACGCCCGGCAGCCATCGGTCATCAGGCTCCATGCCGTTCCCGTCCCCGGCTTGTAATACCCGTTCTCCTGTGCATATTCCGCCACTTTATCAGGCGTTACTGTTTCATTTTTTGTCAGCGCATACGAAACCATGGAAATGCAGGTAGGCGCACATCCGGACAACGCAATGCAGCTGTCTCCGTACGGTACATATCCCCATCTCCTGTCCCATTGTGTAAAAAGCGGAAAATCCTCCCCAAGTTCTTCTTTCGTAAATCCTCCTGCCGCCTCAGGCTCACTGTCCAGGTACCCCTGCACAAAGGAAAGCATTTCCGGATTATTGCACAACGATGCCAGAAGCTCTTTTGGATATTCACTATAATTTTCACTAATTTCCTTATATGCCTCGTCTTCTGCGGCAAGTTTATTTATTTTTGATTTAACTTCATCATCATCCATTAAAACAGGGGCAGTTATTGAGCTCTCTTCCTTATCAACATACTGTTCCCTGTCCATCACATCTGCCCATGTCGTATTCCCTCGGTCTAACGTGTGATGTTTTATGGATTTAACAAGAAAATTAATTCCACATATAGCAATTATAACAAATGTTGCAAGCTTAATCCTTACAATCATCCGTCTCCTTCTTGCTTTCTTCCTTCTGCTTCTTTTCATACTTCCTGTATTTTGCGTTCCCATACTTTTTCCTCCGTTTTTTGAATGTCTTATGTCAAATAAAAAAGACAATCCCTTATGGGATTATCTTACCACAGAAAAGTCATTCTGTTTTTTAGTTTTTCCTGCCGATATCCTACAAATTCCTCCGTAATTTCTTAAGATTTATTTAATGCTCCGGCAGAAATACCGTAAGCGTAAACGTCTCGTTCTCACTCTCTGCGTAAATCTTCCCGCCATGCAACTCCACAATTTCCTTTGCAATGGCAAGTCCCAGTCCTGAACCACCCGTTCTGGAGGAACGCGAGGAATCCATGCGGAAAAACTGTTCAAATACACGGGAAAGCTTATCCTTTGGTATTGTCTTTCCCTGGTTTACGACAAAAATCCGTACTACGGATTCCCCCCGTTCCATACCAAGAAAAATTTCCGACCCATAATAACTGTAATTAACCGCATTGCGAAGCAGATTGTCAAACACACGGGAGAGTTTGTCCCTGTCACAAAGAATTTCCACATCCGGCGAAATCTCCATGCGAAGCGAAAGTTCTTTTTCCTTTAAGGATGGCTCAAACTCACTGCATACCTGTTCAAGCATGCGTGTAAGATTCGTCCTCTCCATCTCCAGACTGATGGATGTCAGATTAAAACGGGTTATTTCAAAAAATTCATTAATCAGCTCTTCCAGCCTCTGGGCTTTCTGTAAGGCAATACCGGTATAACGAGCCCGAAGTTCCGTGGAAATCTGCGGTTCCTCCGCAAGCAGTGTCAGATAACCGATGACAGATGTCAGCGGTGTTTTCAGGTCATGCGCCAGATAGATTACCAGGTCGTTTTTGCGCTGTTCCGCCTCTTTTGCGGCACGGGCATTGCGTAACGACTGTTCTCTTGCCAGATTCAGCTCATTCTGAACATCCAAAAGCTCCGCAGAAAGTACCACCGGCTCCTCAGACGGGTTTGAAAGCAGCTTTGCAGCATCAATGACCTCATCCAGATAACGCAGTGCTCTGCGGATGGCAAGACCGGTAAACAAGATAATTCCAGAAATAATGAATAAAACTATAATCATCGGTGCAGCATACTGCAGTATCTTTAACATGTTGTAAAGGGGACTGTTTGAATACCACTTCATTCTGCTGCATATAAACCACGCCGTAAAATAACCGCCGAACAAAACCACCAGCAGTACCAGAAAAGATAACAGATACCGTGTAAACAGACGTTTTGAAATCCGGGAATACATTCTTTTATTCTTTCGGTTCACGGCATACCTCCCCTTTTCTGATTACAGACTATACTTTTTCCATTGGAAGCTCCGCTACCATATATGCATCATAAAATTCATCCTGCGGAACCGGCTTTCCAAAAAAATACCCCTGAATCATCTCAGCCTTTGTGTTTTTGAGGATATCCACCTGCTCTTTTGTTTCGATTCCCTCCACAATACAGTGGATTCCCAGGTCGTTGATCATGGACGTCATATAATCAAGTACCACCCGGCTTTTCGGGTTTCTGGTAATCTCAGTTACCATGGAACGGTCAATCTTTGCCGAGTCAAAGTCATACTGGATTAACACGGCAAGATTGGAGTAATGGCTTCCAAAGTCATCCATGGAAAGCCTGAAGCCAAGCGCTTTCAGATGATTTGCCACTTCTTCCACCAGCATATGGTCCATATCCCCGACTGTCTCCGTAATCTCGATATGAATCAGGTCTTTTGGAATTGTATACTCTTCTGCCATCGCACGTACCTTTTCAATCAGATCCGGATACATAATTGTCTTTTTTGAAAAATTGACGGAAATCGGAATTGTTCTATGTCCTGCCTCAATCTCCCTTTTCTGGTAACGGAAGATTTCCTCCAGTACGAAAAGATCGACCATATGTACCAGGTTATAACGCTCCAGAACCGGGATAAACATTCCCGGACCAACAATGCCAAGCTCCTGGTCAATCTGACGGATTAATGCCTCGGCGCCTTCCGTAATACCGGTATGGATATCCACCTTCGGCTGTAAATATACCAGGTACTGTCCCCTGTTCAAAAGGTCCTGTACCTCATCAATCACGCCCTGCTCCAGCCGCTGCATAACAGTCATGCCATGCAGGATTTTTCGCTTGTCATTTTCCATAATCATTTCCGCTTCTTCGATCTGGTTATGAAAATTTACATTTGCACTCCAGCTGTATCCCATGGAAACTGCAAACGGCAGCTCACCAAGCTTTTCCCGAAACTGCTCTACCATGACGCCAAACTCTTCCTTTGAGGTATTGGAACAGAACACCAGCATTTCATCCTCATCATATCGGAAAACCCGGTACTGTTCAAACACTGCCTTTAACAGCTTTGCCGTTTCCACCAGTTTCTTGCTTCCGTAAAAATATCCAAACTGCTGGTTTAACTCGGCAAGATGTATAATGTCTGTCGTAATAATCCCCAGGGAGGCATACTGGTCCTCTGCATGCTCCTGCGTCCAGAGCACAAAACTGTTCCGGTTCCATAAATTTGTCAGATGGTCGTGTGTTGTCTCGTACTCCAGCTGCTCCATGGCATTCTGGCGCATGATACGGGCAGTCATATATTCTCCCACAAGCGACAGAAGCTCCATATGGCTGTTATTCACACGCGGCCCAATGATCAGAAGGTATCCCAGCCCCTGGGTATCTTCCTGCAGTACTTCCACCAGTTTTACAGTTTCATCCGAAACAATTTCCATGAATTTTCCGGCATGTACAGCTTCTTTCGCATGCTTCATCCATGCATCTGCCGAATCCCCATGCACCTCAATGAGGTCATAAACCTCCTCTTTCCGGTACACAAGCATTGCTGCCTCTGCCTCAAAATACTCCTGAAGGGATACAAGCGCCTTTTGGATACCCTCTGCAAAACCCTTCCCCTTCATGCTCTTTAAGCAGCCCCGCAGCTCATTCAGCAGTGACTCCTCTTTCAGATATGTTATTTCCCTTTCATCTTTCCCCATAATAAACTTAACCTCATTCACCCAGAATCTGTCCCACAACTTCTGTCAGCTCGGAAAAACTGCCAATTGACGGCACATTTTCGTCAATCCTGCCAAATCCGTATGCCGCATGGATAAACTGCACGCCTGCCTGTCTGCTTGCATCATAATCCCCTTGTATATCACCGACATAAACTGCATTGTCCAGTCCGTTTCTTTTACATACCAGCGCAATGTTGTCTCCTTTGGAAAACCCGTTATTTCCAAAACACTCTATGTCCTCGAACAGGTCATGGAACTGGTAATAATCCAGAAAAGCTTCAATGTATCCTGACTGGCAGTTACTTACAATATATAAATGGTATTTATTTTTCAGCGTTTCCAGCGTCTTTTGGATGGCAGGATACAGGTTTCCGCCATGGAGACGCAGGTAATCGTTTTCTTCCCTGCCGCAGGTGTCCAGCATAAGAGCACGCTGTTCCTCGGATACCCCGGGAAAAAGAATGCGTGAGAGTTCATCCATCGGTTTTCCCATAACTGCCTGCATCTCGGCACTGGTAATCGGCTCCCTGGCGTAGCCGTGTTTTTTTACTGACTCATTCCACGCTGTCACCACCTGCTCCGATGAATCCCAGAGAGTACCGTCCATGTCAAAAATGATACCTGATTTCATACCTCGTCAATTGCCTTTCCAATATCGCTCCGCATATATTTGTTTTTAAACGAAATCCATTCCGTTGCTTCATATGCTTTCTTTCTTGCTTCCTTTAAATCACTTCCGGTCGCGGTAATGCCAAGCACGCGCCCCCCTGCGGTTATGATATTTTTATTTTCATCAAATGCTGTTCCGGCATGGAAACAGAAATATTCTTTCTGGTCGAATTTCTCAAATCCGCTGATCGGATATCCCTTTTCATATGATACCGGATATCCGTCAGACGCCAGAACCACACATACTGCCGCATTGTCCTCAAACTGCAGATCAACCGTATCAAGTTTTCCGTCCACACAGGCTTCCATGACATCAATAATATCGTTTTTCATGCGCGGAAGCACTACCTGCGCCTCCGGATCCCCGAACCGTGCATTATACTCAAGCACCTTCGGTCCGTCCTCTGTCAGCATCAGTCCAAAGAAAATAACGCCGGTAAACGCTCTTCCTTCCTTTGCCATAGCGTCCACGGTTGCCTGGTAAATGTATTTCTTACAGAATTCATCCACCTCGCCGGTATAAAACGGGCTTGGTGAAAATGTGCCCATTCCGCCGGTATTTAAACCTTCATCATGATCCAGGGCACGCTTATGGTCCTGCGCTGACGACATGATCCGGATGGTTTTTCCATCCACAAACGACAGCACGGATACCTCTCTCCCGGTCATAAATTCCTCAATGACCATGGTATTTCCAGCGTCTCCGAACTTCTTATCCTGCATAATGGTACGCACGCCGTCCTTTGCTTCTTCCAGGGTATTGCAGATTAATACACCTTTTCCCAGCGCAAGCCCGTCTGCCTTTAATACGACAGGAAACTTTGCTGTTTCCAGATAGGCAAGCGCAGCTTCAGGGTCAGTAAAATTTTCATAGGCTGCAGTCGGAATATTGTATTTTTTCATTAAATCCTTGGAAAAGGCCTTGGAACCTTCCAGAATTGCTGCATTTTTACGCGGTCCGAATACTTTTAAGCCTTTCTGCTCAAACACATCCACAATACCGCCGACCAGCGGGTCGTCCATCCCGATAATGGTAAAATCAATTTCCTTTTCTTTGGCAAACGCCGCCAGTCTTTCAAATTCCATGGCGCCAATGGAAACACATTCCGCCAGTCCCGCAATCCCGGCATTTCCCGGTGCGCAGTATATCTTATCCACCCGCGGACTCTTCGCCACACTTGTTACAATTGCGTGTTCCCTGCCGCCGCTTCCAACTACAAGAACTTTCATACGGTTTACTCCTCTATCATCACTGTTTTGTCAAATACTGCCACTCTTCCGTTTGCAATCAGATGGATTGCTTTCGGCAGAATCTTCCACTCCGCCTCTTCCATGACGCGTCTCTGTAAACGCTCCGGGGTATCTCCCTGCACCACCTTAACTGCCTGCTGCAGAATAATCGGACCTGTATCCGTTCCCTCATCCACAAAATGCACTGTGGCGCCTGTAATTTTTACACCGCGCTCCAGCACGGCTTCATGAACCTTAATGCCATAGTAACCTTTTCCGCAGAATGAAGGGATTAAAGACGGATGGATATTAATAATCCGGTTTTTGTACTTTTCAATCATCGCAGGCGGCAGGACAACCAGAAAACCTGCAAGCACAACAAGATCCACTCCGTAGGAATCCAGCGTCTCCAGAAACGCCTCATGAAACGCCTCCCTGGTTTCATAATTCTTCGGAGACACACAGACCGCCGGAATCTCGTTTTTATCCGCCCTTACCAGGGCATAGGCATCTATATTGTTACTGATAACAACGGAAATTTCTGTATTTGTGATCATTTCATACTTGATCCCATCTATAATCGCCTGCAGGTTTGTTCCACCGCCGGACACGCAAACAGCAATCTTTAACATAAAGTAACGCCCTTCTTTCCATTTGTAATTTTTCCAACAATATAAGGGGTCTCTCCTGCCGCCTTCACGGCTTCCATTGTTTTATCCACATCAGAAGGGGAAACGGCAAGTACCATTCCAAGTCCCATATTATAGGTGTTGTACATCATCTGTTCCTCCACCTGCCCTTCTTTTGCCATCAGTGCAAAAACCGGAGGAACCGGATAACTGTTTTTTTCAATAACCGCATGCTTTCCCTCTGGCAGCATACGCGGTATGTTTTCATAGAAACCGCCGCCGGTAATATGGCTGCAGGCAAGGATGCGCACACCAGCTTCCTTAATGGATTTTAATGCCTTCACGTAAATTCTCGTCGGTGCAAGAAGCGTTTCCCCAAGGGTTGCTCCAAGCTCCTCATAATATGTATCCAGCGCTTCCCTTGTCATGGGAAAAATCTTACGTACAAGGGAAAAACCGTTGGAATGTACGCCTGAACTTGCCAGTCCGACCAGTACGTCATTCTCCTTTACGTCTGCTCCGGTTATAATATCTTTTTCTTCCACAACGCCAACGGTAAATCCGGCAAGGTCATACTCATCCTCCGGCATTAAATCCGGATGCTCTGCCGTCTCACCGCCTATCAGCGCACAGCCCGCCTGGCGGCATCCTTCTGAAACACCGCTTACAATGGAGGCAATTTTTTCGGGATAGTTTTTGCCGCAGGCGATATAGTCCAGGAAAAACAGCGGTTCACCGCCGGCGGTTGCCACATCGTTCACACACATTGCCACGCAGTCGATTCCGATGGTATCATGCCTGTCCATTAAAAAGGCAAGCTTGATTTTGGTTCCGACGCCGTCAGTTCCGGACAGCAGCACCGGATGCTCCATGTCCTTTATGGCCTTTAATGAGAATGCACCGGAAAAGCCGCCCAGACCGCCAAGCACCTCCGGGCGCATGGTTCTCTTTACATGTTCCTTCATCAGTTCCACTGACCTGTAGCCAGCTTCAATATCCACACCGGATTTTTTATAATCCATTACTTTTTTCCTCCTTAACTGTCATACCCCTGGTTCATGTATCATTTAATAATTTTTATAACCGGTTTCCTGCAGCCTTTTGTCCTTTGCCTGAACCTGTTCCTTTAAGTCCCTGGAATAATCCTTAAGCCTCTGTAAAAGTGCCGCATCACTGGTGGCAAGAATCTTCGCTGCAAGCAGTCCCGCGTTTGCACCTCCGTTAATTGCCACGGTTGCAACCGGAATACCGCCAGGCATCTGCACAATGCTGTAAAGGCTGTCTCGTCCCCCCAGTGATGTGGTATGCATCGGAATTCCGATAACAGGCATCGGAAATATTGCCGCGCACATTCCCGGCAGGTGCGCCGCCATCCCGGCACCTGCTATGATAACCTTAAAGCCCTTTTCCTCCGCGGACTTTGCATATGCAAAAAACTCATCCGGTTCACGGTGTGCAGAAATAATGGACATCTCATAGCTTACGCCAAGCTGGTCCAGTATTTCAGCCGCCTTTGCCATTACCGGCATATCCGAATCACTTCCCATTACAATTCCTACCTGTGCCATCTTAGTTCCTCCTTGTCTTCATAGAAAACCTGACTCTTTCTATGTTTATCTTATCGTTTATCAAGCGCTTCATTTAACGGTTCCGTCCCCGGTACAGCGAAACGTCCGTCCTTAATGACTGCCACCCTTGTCCCGTCTGCTCTTATGGCTTCGATCATTCCCAGCTCATGGTAAGGAATCGTGATATCGGTGTGGCAGTTAAAATATGCCTTTGCAATATTCTCCTTCCGGAGCAGGGAAATTTCGTTATCCCTTGCCACAATCGCTTTTCCATCCGGGTTGTATGTGATCTGGTCCTCATCATAGGTATAACACGTATCCCCTACTGCAAAATGGGGGCCTGTTTTTTCCGCAATCAGTATCGGAAGCCTTGATGCGATACCATATACTTTTGCCATGCGGTAAGCGGTAGTATTTGTACCAATCGCAAACTCACCCATTGGCAGCATCTTATGGTGGTGCAGTACATTATCCTCAATATATTTTTTGTTTTCCCCTTCATCTGCAAAGTTCGTACAGGTATAGGCTGTGATTCTGCCATCGGAAAAATCCAGTTCCAGGTTTTCATAATTTAATTCATTTAAATAGACCTGGGTAACATGAAGCTTTCCTTCTGTCCCCTTTAATACCGGAGTGGTAAATACCTCTCCCACCGGAATGTTGACGTCTGCCACACAGTTTTCAAACGCTGTTTCTTTATCCGGGTCAGAAAGCGGATAAATTTTTACATACAGATCCGTCTTATTTCCATTTTTCCCCTGAATATGCACAGTGTCTGCCGTGTCAAGCACGTCAATCAGTTTCTGCTGCATATCACGGTAAAGCTCATAATCGAGTGTATTGATTTTTACTGTTTCCGCAAAAATTTCCGGGAAGTTTTCACCGATGGACGGAACCGGATAAGCGATAATGCTGAAGCTGTGTTCTTCCGCATGGATATACTGGTTCGTCAGTCTGCTCTTTTCACTGCGCTCATATACGGAAAGCTCCTGCTGTTTTTCCGTAAAACGGATACACTCCGCTTTCTGTTCCGGTGAAAAAGGCTCCATCCCAAAGATGTCAACCAGCGCCGGTCCGGCATATTCAGGCGCCCTGCTTTTATTTTTTTCCCAGACACTGCGGTCCACTTCAAGCCCGCGCTCCACCATTGCCTTGTCCATCCATAGTCCGCAGTCTTCTTTGTGGTCGTATTCATACTGTTTATTTAAAGAAATGGAAAATGGACGCAGCACGCTCTTTAATCCCATGTTCTCAAAATTGCGGACCAGAAAACGCACCATCCGTTCAAATCCTGCAGGATACCGTATTTCCACAATTGATTTTCTGGAGAGATCTTTTCCGGATACTTCAAACCCCTTCCTGTAGCCCTCGGAAAGGGTATCCGCCATTGCCTGGATCTTTTCTTCCGGCTGCTGGTTTAAAAATTCCGCCGATACCGTTTCGTCCCTGCCGATGCACATTCCGTAACGGTACAGATACGCCTGGTTTTCCAGGTCGCTGTCCATCACAATCCGCAGGTTAAAATCATAGGACGGATTAATCAGGCTGCAGATTTTCTGTTCATTAAATACTTCTGCATAATCATGCATAAACGAATAGATAATGCTCCTGATTTCTTTTTCACTCAGGGAATCACTGTCTTCAAAACAGTTGAATATTTCCACAAACAGTTCTGCAAAAATGCACAGATACCTGAGGTCCCCTTCCATACAATGGCTTATAACGGTCCGGATCTGTGCTGCAAGCACAGACAGAAGCTGTCCGTAGGTCTTTCCCAACTGTTCCACTGCATAAGCAGGGTTTAAATAACTTTCTTCATATCCCGGCTCCTGCACCCTGGCATAAAGAAGGGCGTTTAACTGTGCTCCCTGGCCCAGTGTCATACTCTCAAGCCGCCCCGCTTCAGCCGCTGTCCCAAGCTGGAACGCAACATCAAAAAAACCCGCCTGCTCAATAAAAAATCCGCGGTATGTTTCGGAAACGGATGCCGCTTTTTCATGCGCAATTTCCGCAATGCGTTCTTTTACCAGCTGTAAACGCTCCCTGTGCTCCTCATTGATATCATGATATAATTCCATGTAACCCATATTCCATATCCTTTATTTCCTGATTGACAACTGCCGTATTTGACAGGAACATTTATATTTTCTGTCCTGTTCTGTTATCATGCCCCAAAACTGCATGTTCTACACAGCCCCGCTGTCAACAGTTTTTTATTCTGTTTCATCCAATAAATCCCCAGATATAGCTGCCGCACCAGCAGAAAACGTTTAACAGCGACAAAACAAATCCCAGTCTCGGAAAAAGTTTAAAGGAATCCTCTTCCTTAAATGTCCCTGCCGCAGCCACAACTGCAGCAAATGATAAAAGCATTGCAAGAACGCCGGCACAGCCGTAATAAGCGGAAAGTCCGCCATTACTTATAAAAGCAAGGTGTACAAACACAAGATACCATGCCAGAAGCAGTGAGGACATTAAAGTTGCAGCAATACCGCGCTTTGAATGGGTCTTCTCTGTGAACTTATATGAACCGCGCCGTCTTTTATTTCTCATACGACCCTTATCCCTTTCGTTTTGTCCTCTTTTTTACAATTCCATACACCTTCCGGTAAAAAAACCGTATTGTGATAAAACTCAGGTATCCCAGCAGCCCGCCTGTAGTATTTAAAAGCAGGTCATCCACATCAAAGCTTCCCCTGCGCGTCAGAAGCTGTATCACTTCCACACACATGCTGAACAGAAAACTTTCGGAAACTACCAGAAATAATTTCTGCCCCCTGCCAAAGAGTGCCGGCAGGAAAAAGCCAAACGGCATAAATGCCACTACATTTCCAAAAATATTTATAAGAAAGCCTGTTGTTCCGATGATTTCCCTGTATCTGATGAAACGTCCAATTTCCTGAAAAATCACCAGATTATACTGATATGTTTCATTACTTCCTGTTCGTCCGAACTTCTCTGAGAAAAATAAAAAATAAACCAGCAGAACCAGATAAGCCATAAACAGGATGCCAAACAGCAGTTTTCGCTTTTTAGCAGCAGCCATACTGCATATAATAACTGTCTATTGCTTTTTTTACTGTATCATCGATTACCACTCTGCCCTGGCAAGTACGATTATACAAATGCTCGGTAACTTCTTCCATAGTAACAATGGCCTTCGCTTCAAAACCGTACTTTTCCTTTATTTCATCCAGCGCGCTTATTTTACCGCCCAGTCCGACCTCCATGCGGTTTAACGAAACCATAAGTCCCATAATCTGCACATTTCCCTGTGCCTTTATAATCGGGAATGTCTCCTCTATGGACTTGCCGGAGGTGGTAACATCCTCGATAATAACCACGCGGTCACCGTCTTTTATTTTACTTCCCAGCAGGATTCCGGTATCACCATGGTCCTTTGCTTCCTTGCGGTTGCTGCAGTAACGGATTTCTTTTCCGTACAGCTTTGCATAGGCAATGACACATGCCACGGAAAGGGGAATCCCCTTGTATGCCGGACCAAACAGGACTTCAAAATCATCCCCGAAATTATCATGAATCGCTTTCGCATAATATTCACCCAGCTTCATCAGCTGCGTACCTGTCACATACGCACCGGCGTTCATAAAGAATGGCGATTTCCTGCCGCTTTTAAGCGTGAAATCGCCAAATTTTAATACATCACTCTCCACCATAAATTCGATGAATTCTTCTTTATACTGTTCCATGCTTCCATAAACCTCCCTGTTTCAAGGATTTCACAATCATTTTCTTTATACTACCATATAACGATAAAACATTCAATCAGTTTTTGGCAGCATTGACCAGTTCCCTGACAGCAGAAATTTCGTATTTTTCCATGTAATCCCTGATACCGCAGATAATCTTTTTTGTGACATACGGATCTGTAAAGTTTGCAGTGCCGACAGATACCGCAGAAGCTCCTGCCAGCAGCATTTCAATGGCATCCTCCGCATTCATGATTCCGCCCATTCCGATAATCGGAACCCGGACGGCCTGTGCACACTCATAAACCATGCGCACTGCCACAGGATGAATGGCAGGACCGGACATTCCCCCGGTCTTATTTGCCAGCACAAACGTCCTTCGGTGAATATCAATCTTCATTCCGGTAATCGTATTAATCAAAGACAGGGCGTCTGCACCGCCGGCTTCTGCAGCACGCGCAATCTCAGTAATATCCGTGACATTTGGAGACAGCTTCATAATCACCGGCTGCTTCGCATACCGCTTCATCTCCTTTGTGACAGCCTCCACTGCTTTCGGGTCCTGCCCGAACGCAATTCCGCCCTCTTTGACATTCGGGCAGGAAATATTAATTTCCAGCATATCCACCGGTTCGTCGGAAAGACGCTCCACCACGCCGGCATATTCTTCCACGGAGTGTCCGCAGGCATTTACGATAATTTTTGTATCGAATTTTTTCAGATAGGGGATATCCCTCTCACAGAAAAGATCAATGCCCGGATTCTGTAAACCCACGGCGTTTAACATCCCGCCGTAAACCTCTGCCACACGCGGTGTTTTATTTCCCTGCCACGGCGTTAAGGCAACACCCTTGGTCGTTACTGCCCCCAGTTCGTTTAAATCCACAAATTCACTGTATTCCGCGCCTGAACCAAAGGTTCCGGAGGCAACAGTCACCGGGTTTTTCCATGTAACCCCGGCGATATTAACAGACATATCCATTACAGCTTTACCTCCTTCGCATCAAATACCGGACCTTCCTTACAGATTCGTTTATTATTTACATTCGTATGGGAATCCTTTTCCGATGATTCACATACACAGGCAAGGCATGCACCGATTCCGCACGCCATGCGCTCCTCCATGGATACAAAGCATTCCATGCCGTTTTCATCCGCATAGGCGGCAAGCGCACGCAGCATCGGCAGTGGTCCGCAGGCATAAATCACTTCTGCATCCAGTCCGTTTTCACGGATGGCATCCAGTACCGTGCCTTTTGTGCCAATGCTCCCGTCCTCCGTTGCCACAAAACATTCCGCCTGTTCCTTAAATTCATCCAGAAGAAATGTCCCACTGTCCCTGTAGCCTGCTACTATCTGGATTTTTGGCTTTTGCCCCGCCAGTCCTTGGGCACAGCCTGCCTGAATATCCTTTGCAAGCTGAAGCATCGGCGGAATCCCGATTCCCCCGCCAACCAGAAAAGCCGTTTTCCCCGGAAGAACGGTAAAGCCGTTTCCAAGCGGGCCCATTATCTGGATTTCGTCTTTTTCTTTTAAACAGGAAAATTTTTCTGTGCCGGTATTTTCCCCTGTGACACGGTACACAAGGCGGATATTGCCGTTTTCCCTGTCAATGCCGCAGAGACTGATGGGACGCGGAAGCAGTCTGCTTTCGCTGTTCGTGTATACGGAAACAAACTGTCCTGCCCTGGCAGCCTCTGCAATTTCCGGGGCATGCAGCGTCAGGTCATAAATCTGCGGGGCAGACTGCTTCTGACTGACAACATATGCCGTCCCTTTTGTCTTTTTCATGTTAAACTTCCTTCCTGTCGTACTTCTCTGATGTACGACATGCCATGCCTGTGTTTAAAAAGCTGACGCAATATCTGCAATCATATCCTCAACGGCAAGTCTGGATGCATCTGCAAAATTCTCCGGCGCAATTCCTTTTGCCTGGTATTTCTCCTGCTTCCATGCAGCAATAATTCCGCGGGAGGAATTTACAATCGCCCCCAGACCGTCCGGATTGAAAAAGTGAACAAGGTCTGCCCCTTTTCCACCCTGGGCGCCGTATCCCGGTACTAAAATAAATGCCTTCGGCATGATTTTTCTTAAAAGCTTACCCTGTTCCGGATAAGTGGCACCTACCACGGCACCGACATAGCTGTAGGTATCCCCCATGCAGCTGCTGCCCCATTCCGCCACCTTTTCCCCGACAATCTCATAGAGCGGCCTGCCGTCCACCAGACGGTCCTGGAACTCGCCGCTGGAAGGATTGGAGGTCTTTACCAGAACAAAAATTCCTTTCTTTTCTTCTTTGCATACATCTATAAACGGCTGGACACCGTCGGAGCCAAGATATGGGTTTACCGTTGCAAAATCCTCCCCGAAGCCGCTGCAGAGTTTACTTCCGACCTGCACCTTTCCCAGGTGTCCGCTGGCATATGCCAAAGAGGTGGAGCCGATATCGCCGCGCTTTACATCACCGATAACCACCAGATCTTTTTCGTGGCAGTAATCCACGGTTTTCTGGAACGCTGCCATACCCTCCAGACCGAACTGTTCATACATCGCAATCTGCGGCTTGACTGCCGGAATCAGGTCATAAACAGCATCCACAATTGCCTTGTTATACTGCCAGACAGCTTCTGCCGCTCCTGATGTGGTTTCACCGAATTTCTCAAATGCCGCTTCTTTGATGTGATCCGGTATATAGGAAAGCATCGGGTCCAGTCCTACGACAACCGGAGCGTTTGTCTTTTTTATCTTTTCTGTTAATTTGTTTATCATTTCTTCTCCTTCTTGTCGTATATCTCTGGTATACGACCTTATTCAAACACCACTTCTCCGTCACAGATGGTACATTTCACCCTGCCGGTAACGCATCTTCCGTCAAACGGGGTATTCCGGCCTTTGGATGCAAACGTATTTTTATCAATGGTATAGGTTTCCTCCGGGTCAAAAATCACAAGGTCCGCTGCTTTTCCAGGGGATATATCCCCACGGTCAAGGCCAATGACTTTTGCAGGATTCCTGCTCATCTTCTCCGCCATCTGCATCGGTGTCAGATATCCGCCCAGCACCAGCTCCGTATAGGTTAAGCTCGCCGCTGTCTCCAGTCCGACAATTCCAAACGGCGCTGTTTTCATGGAGGTGTTTTTGTCATCAAAGGAATGCGGGGCATGGTCTGTGGCAATAACGTCCATCACATTATCCCTGAGTCCCTCCTTTAATGCCTGCACGTCCTCCTTTGTCCGCAGCGGCGGATTCATTTTGTAATTCGTGTCAGCATCAATATCCCTGGAAATCATGATTCCAGCTTCAATCCGCGGCTCTGCTTTTTTGATATCATCCGAAGTCAGGGTAAAATGATGCGGGCAGACCTCTGCGGTTACCGGATATCCGCCCTCCTTTGCCCACTTCACCATTTTGACAGAGCTTCTGGTGGAACAGTGGCACAAATGAAGATGCACCCCGGTATCCCTTGCCAGCACAATGTCCCTCGCTATGATAACATCCTCCACAGCATTACATATTCCCGGCATTCCAAGTTCTTCGGATTTTTTATCCTCATTCATCACACCATCGCGCACCATGTTAATATCTTCACAGTGTGCCAGCACCGGAATCCCAAGCTCAGCCGCCACCTTCATTCCTTCACGGTAAATCTGGGCGTTCATAACGGATTTTCCGTCCTCGCTGATTGCCGGAATGCCTGCTTCCACCATCTTTTTTATATCAGCAAGTTCATTTCCAAGCTGTCCCTTTGTCACTGCGCCGACCTGAAGGACATGGATTCCCTTCTGCGCCTTCGCCTTATTGTGCACATAGTTTACCACATCTGCATGGTCTGCCACCGGTTTGGTATTCGGCATTGCAAGAACCGTGGTAAAACCGCCATGCGCTGCAGCTTCCATACCCGTAAAAATATCCTCTTTCCATGTATATCCCGGATCACGGAAATGCACATGCAGATCAATGAATCCCGGCATGACAAAACACCCTTCTGCTGAAATCACACGGTCTGCCGGTTCGGGCTTCATATTCTTTCTGATTTCCTTAACCCTGCCGTCCTCAATCAGTACATCCGCCAGTTCATCCATCTGCGCAGCCGGATTAATTACACGGCCTCCCTTAATCAGTAATCCCATATGAGACTTCCTTTCTTACAAATATCATGCTCCGCCTTATTTTTTCGTTTTCACTTTCACTGCTGATGAAAGCTTTCCATACACGGTCACACCGTCCACTTTCTGGTACGCACGTATCTTATAGTAATAGGTTTTGCCTGATTTCAGCTTCTTACTGGTATAGGATTTTTTGCTGATGTCTGCAAGCTTGGAATAAGTTCCGTTTTTACTTGTGGCACGGTAAACAATATATCCGTCTGCTGACTCCACACCTGACCATGACAGCTTTACACTGTTTTTCTTAATCTGGCTGGACCGGGCATTTTCCACCTTTTTGAGTGTCGTGCCGGTTTTATTTGTAAATGCTTTGATACAGAGGTTTCCGATTCCCAGGGTATCAAGATCCGCCAGGTCCTCCCATGCTTTCTGGTAATATACAAAACTCTGGTTGTAATCCGCATGCGCTTTTGAAACAAGACCGTTTCCTTTTGCCGCAACTTCCATGTCAATGCAGGCCTTTTTCTTTCCAAGCTCCACAACAACGGAATACCAGGTGTCTTTTGGCATGGATACTGATTTTTTCAGTGGAATGGTATATGTGCCGGCATATCCCGTCTTACCGGTCACTTTTGCTGCAAGCACACCGCTCCGCGGTTTGGACGGATTGGTCAGGTTTGCATATACTTTTATGGTATATGGTACATTTGTATCTTCATTTAATGTGATGGAAACTGCCTCCAGCAGTTCGTTTCCAGAGCCCTGCACCTTAAAAACATTGGCAGCGACCGGAAAACTTGATGAAGCCTTGGCAACAAACGGACATCCGTCATACTGGTAATTAAAGTCATAATTATCCGCCGGTTCCATGTCAAAAATCCATGCTTCATCCTCAATGGATTTATCATAGTAGGAAAGCCAGAAATAGCTGTAAAGATCATTTCCTGAAACATCTGTCCAGCTGTTTCTGATATACCATGCACCGTTCCCCTGCGGTTTTTTTGCAAAACATGACGCAGGGAAATTATCATCCCATCCGACAATATTTACCGCATGGTTTGGATTTTCCTTTACCGGGCAGTAAAATGTGCTTACTGTTTCGCCGTTATAAACTGCCGTTGTATCATATGCGCCCCTTGTATAATTCGCACCGCCTGCGTAATAACCAATTCCGGCACTTCCATGTTTCATGATTTCACTTTTTACCGCATTTGGGTTTTTATGGATGTTAATGATATAGGCATTCTGCAGATGCGCCACATCCTTTGAAAAGGCATATTCCTTCCCCATGGTACTGGCAGTCTCTATCTGTGCATACGGCATATCCGCTTCACTGGTCACGCCTTCCCACTGGAGCAGCGTTCTGGAACAGTAATAAAGGTTTCCTCCCGCCTGCCGGTAATCCACGCCGGAAACGCCCAGACTGTCACCGTACGTTCCCCCGAATGCATCCTCTGCATTGTGGTAGGAAAAGTATACATGCTGCAGCTCACTTAAGTCTATAGTTTTATCTGCCGCACCGTCGTTAATCATATCAAATTCCGCCAGTCCGATGGCACTGAATGCCCAGCACGTCTCAAAAAGCCCCTGATCCCGCGTACTGGGATATTTTTCCGTCACCTGTGCAAGTGTATTCATATAGGCTGACGGAACAGACGCCGCTTTTTTCAGTCCGGCGACAGCTGATTCTTCCACAGCCGGAACCGTCCGTTTACTTCCATTTGTCAGTGAAATTTCCTGCGGAATGTTAAACTCCACATCTTCGTACCACTCTTTCTTTTTGGCCTGTACATCCGCAGGCAGTACACAGGTAAGTGTAACTGCTGCCGCAAGTATTACTGCAATTGTATTCTTTGTATTTTTAAACATATTTACCCCTTTTAATGTATTCTGCTCCCTGTGGTTACTGTTGTTTTATTTTGCTGCAATAACGTCGGCCATGTCATAATGTCCGGCTGGTTTTCCCTTTAAGAACTTCGCAGCCTCCACTGCCCCTTTGGCAAAAACGGCCTTGGAATATGCGGTATGTTTAAAGGTAATGACCTCATCCTGTCCTGCAAAAATCACGTCATGCTCACCAACGATATTGCCGCCGCGGACTGCCGAAATCCCGATTTCATACCGGTCCCGCTTTTTCCGGTCCTGGCTTCTGTCATACTTGTAAGTATATGTCTCGCCAAGCGCTTCATTCATGGAATCCGCAAGTGCAAGCGCTGTTCCGCTCGGAGCGTCCAGCTTCTGGTTGTGGTGCTTCTCCACAATCTCCATGTCAAATCCCGCCGGGGCAAATACCAGTGCCGCCTTGCGCAGAAGTTCCAGTAAAGTATTGATTCCGAGCGACATATTTGCAGACTTTAAAACTGCAGTCTTCTCATATGCCTGTTCTGTTTTTTTCAGCTGTTCCTCCGAAAGGCCCGTTGTGCAGAGCACTACCGGAAGCTGGTGCCTGCAGCAGTAATCCAGCAGGGCATCCACTCCGTCTGCGCTGGAAAAATCTATAATAACATCCGCACTGATATTGCATTCATTCAGACTGGCGAATACCGGATATTCATTCTGGATACCGGAATAGGTATCTATTCCTGCCACAATCTCAATATCCTCATCCTTTGCGCATATTTCCGTAATGCACTGCCCCATCTTGCCGTTACAGCCATTCATAATTACTTTTGTCATCTACTGTTCCTCACTCTGTTTTTCTATAGTATTCCATAATCTTTCATTACTTTTTCAAGCTTTGCTGCATTCGCCGGACTCATTTCACAAAGCGGCGCGCGCAGCGGTCCTGCTTCAAAGCCCATCAGGGAAAGAGCCTTTTTCACCGGAATCGGGTTCACCTCGGAGAAAAGGGCATTTATTAACGGAATAGCTTCCAGCTGCAGCCTGCGTGCAGTTTCAAGATCCCCCTGCAGAAAGCTTTCACACATCTGGTGGACCTTTGCCGGGGCAACATTGCTCCAGACGGAAATCACGCCGATGGCGCCGATTGACATAAGCGGCACGACCAGTCCGTCCTCACCGGAATACAGATCCAGTTTTCCATCTGTCAGGTTCATTGTCTGCGCTGCCTGCGCCATGTTTCCGGTTGCTTCCTTTAAGCCCACGATATTTTCTTTTGCCTTTACTAACGCCGCCACCGTTTCCGGAAGCAGGTTGCATCCGGTTCTTCCCGGTACATTGTACATGATAACCGGACATTTTGTACTGTCCGCGATCGCACTGTAATGCGCCACAAGTCCTTCCTGCGTCGCCTTGTTGTAATACGGAGTCACAATCAGCAGTCCGTCCGCTCCCGCTTCTTCTGCCTCCTGCGACAGCTGGATGGCAGTACGCGTGGAATTGGAGCCGGTTCCGGCAACTACCGGTACGCGGTGTTTTGTAAATTCAACAGCCGCACGGATAACGTCGCGGTGCTCCTCCATCGTCAGTGTTGCACTCTCCCCCGTTGTTCCGGCGATGATAATCGCGTCCGTCCCCTCTTTAATCTGTGTGTCAATCAGTTCCTCCAGCTTTTCATAGTTTACATCAAAATTGTCTTTCATTGGCGTTACGATTGCAACACCTGCCCCCTTAAAAACTGCCACTTTTATACTCTCCCTTCCTTTCTTTTATTGCTGTACCCTTTTTCTGTTATCAGTCAGTGTTTTTCATATAAAAACAACCGGCTCTTTTCTGAGCCGGTCAATCCACCTGAATTTCAGATCTGATAGCTCCCCATCCGCGTCTTTACGCTTCAGACAGTCATGCGGCTCTTAACCGTATGCCCAAGACCAGAAAATGCAGAAATCCCTGTTCTTTCGGCGCTCCCTCCTTTCCCCTGTATTCCCCTGTGTCTGCCACATCCTACAGGCTACTCATAAGTCACGCGACCTCTATCCTCTGTCGTACATCTCTGATGTACGACCTACGTACATCGCTTCCGCGAAGCGGAACTTTCATGCGATGTGCTCCTTCTTACCGTACATCTCTGATGTACGACCTACGTACACTGCATTCCGCAAAGCGGAATTTTCATGCAGTGTGCTCCTTTTTCTTACTCTCTATACTACCATTCCATACCCCGTTCGTCAATCACTTTTCCGGTGCAATATTATATATTTCATCCGCATGCTTGCGGATTCCCTCATCCAGCACCCTTCCCGTACAGATTACCGTCATATCTTCGGGTCTGCCTGCAAACAGTTCCAGCATTTCCGCCGGTGAAATTACCTTCTCGTCTATGATACCAAGCACCTCATCCAGAATCAGCATGTCACATGCCCCGGTGGTTACCACCTTTTTCCCATAGTGAAAACCATTTCTGAGATTCATAATCTCTTCCTGCTTTTCATTTTCTGAGAGCTTTTCAAACCTTTCGTTTGATTTTTCAAACCGGAAAACCTTGATTTCCGGTTCCAGACGCCCAAGAAAATTGAGTACATTTTCATTTTTTCCTTTTAAAAACTGGATGATTATGACGCTTTTCCCTTCGCTCGCCGCGCGGATTGCATTACCGAAAGCTGCTGTTGTTTTTCCATGCCCTTCCCCGTAATAAATCTGTACAATACCTTTGCTCATCGCTTACCTCCGCTGCCCGTTACGCATCTTCTGTCCTGCCCTTTTTGGCATACTAACCAGGCAATGTATGTAAGATACCACAAAAGCACGTAAATTACAAGTCATACTATTCCAAAAACTCTATCTTGCTTACTGACACCTCATAAGCCACACGCTGTTCCACCTCTGTCTCACTCAGCTTTTTTACATATTCACGGCTCTGGATTCTTCCCCAGATCTGTACATGCGTACCCACTTCAAAACCTGCTGCAAATCTTGCATTTCGTCCCCAGCAGATACATGGTATGTAATCGGATTTTCCATAGGAACGGTTGACTGCAACAAGCAGATCCGCAATTTCACGTCCCAGCGGAGTTTTTCTGTATACAGATTCCTTACAGATAAATCCGTCCAGAAAAATCTGGTTCGTCGCATTTTCCCCGTCCAGCTCCTCAACTGTCTCAAATTCACGTGCAAACACGGATAAGACAAGCCTGTTTCTGTGTTCCTCATGCCGGTTGAATGAGCGGAACTGTCCTGTAATATAAACATACTGTCCCATATAATTTTCCCGTACATCAACCAGACGCTCCGATACCATGACCGGTATATAATCGACAAAGTTCGACAGACGGTTCACGGAAATTTCTATTATGTAGAACCCCTCGCCGTATACCTCGTGACTATATGTAAAGTCCGATACAATTTCTCCCATAATTGTTACCTGATTGTTTTCAAACATTTTATCTGCCATGAATTTTTCTCCCTTCCTTTTGTGGAAATATTTGTTAGAGTTCTGTTTTACCATTTTCTGGTTAGCAGTTTTTATCAAACCTTGTCGACAACTGAATCGAAAAATGTGCAAAACTCTTAAATACTTGAAAATATCTTGCGAAAATGCAGTTTTATGGTAAAATATGCAAAGAACGCATATTTCATGTAGCAGTTTAACTATACCTCTTCCTAAT
>CANOLA010000007.1 GCA_947566705.1 uncultured Lachnospiraceae bacterium
GGGCCATTTTCATTCAGGATTTCGCCAAAGGCGAAATTTTCTATAAAGCAAAAAATTCCCTTCCGGAAGTTTCTGTCAGACATTCCTCCTGCGGAAATGAAATTCCCTCTTCCACCACTTCATTCCAAATCGAAACCATGTATAAAATATCTTTGTCTTCATATTGCCTTACTATAATACCATCATCCATCATTTTTACCTCTGTACTGTTTCTTAAAGAAAAAATAATATTTCATTCATTTACAAACTTCCTGCCCAAAATCATATCACATCCAGATAATTTTTTCATTAACTTTTCATGATTGTCTGTCCCATCTTGCATAATCTTTTGTTATTCTGAGAGATAAACTAAATTTTCCGAAATTCTAATTTTATTAAGTTAAATTAATATGGTAAAATATGTATAAAAAATCACTTCAAAATTTATTCTTTCTATGTTATACTAAGTTCAAACAGATTAATTAATTACTGTTTTACATATTTTTTAAACTTCCTTAATTAGTGCGTATTGAGAAGAAAAGGGGGTGTGGCAGGGTTCTCCGCACTTGTGCTGATGACAGAATTAAGGAAAAACAGCTATGTATTTTTAACAACACGTCCAGTTAATAAACACAAAACAATCGGACAATTTAAAGAAAGGATGAAAACACATGAAATCAAAATTATTTAACTGTAAAAAAAGAATCATGCGTGTACTTGCCTTCTGTATCACCGCCACCAGCCTTGTTTCCGGAAAAATTGAAACACAGGCCGCAACAATGCGGGATGCATGGACGATTACAAAAGACATGAAAGCGGGATTCAATTTAGGAAATTCACTTGAATCCGAATATAATGAAACTTACTGGGGCAATCCGGCAACAACTGAAGCAATGATTGACGCAATCCATAAAAAAGGCTTTACCACCCTCCGTGTCCCGGTGCGCTGGGATGACCACTATACTGATTCCAATTACACAATTGACGGAGGCTACTTCAGCCGAGTAAAGGAAGTTGTGGACTATGGAATCAAGAGAGGGATGTATGTCATCTTAAATGTACACCACAATGATTTACAGACAAAGGTCAGCACAGAATCCTGGCAGCAGGAGCAGGTAAAATATGAACTCCGCAGAATCTGGGACCAGATTGCAAACTATTTTAAAGGCTATGGCGATAAACTGATTTTTGAAGTAAACAATGAGCCTCGGCAGGGTGAAGACTGGGGCGGATATACTGCACTTTATGACTGTGTAAATGAATATAACAAAGCAGCGCTTGAAGCAATCCGTGCAACCGGCGGCAACAACAGCGAAAGACTTGTGCTGCTTCCTACCTACTGTGCATCTTCCGACGAACCGAAACTTGCCGGATGGAAAAACCTTACCGGCGACCAGCATATTGCTGTATCAATCCATGCATATGTACCTTTTGATTTTGCATATGAAGGTAAAAAAACAGTATGGACAGATGAATTACACAATGAACTGAAATCCATATTTGCAAGATACCAGAAGTACTTCCTGAGCAAGGGAACCCCGGTTGTACTTGGAGAGTTTGGTTCAACAAACACTGGCGACCTCTACCTTTATGCACGTGAACAGTATACTGCTGCATATGCCGCTCTCGGAAACAGCTATGGCATTCCATGCGCAATCTGGGACAACCACAGATTTGAAACAGGAACAGAAAACTATGGTATCTTTGACCGCAACAGCTGCACTTTCAAATATGGTAAAATTGCTGAAAACCTTATCAATGCATACGGCGGCAGCCATAGCGATGACGGCGGCGACCCGTACAACTCCTTATTCTGGAGTGAAAGCGGTAAATCCGCAACAAACTGGAAACAGGCAGTTTCCGTGGAAACAGCAAAGAACGGCGGTTCTTTTAAAGGCAGCGATATTACACCGGGCGGATACTTTTATGTGGAGTACAGCGGAACAGAAAATGAACTGGAATTTATTTTACAGAGTTATTCTCCTGAAAAATGGTCTAAGGTTGACCGCAGTGAATCAGGCAGCGCCAACGGCCATTACTTTGCAAAATATTCCTACGACAACTGTATAAAAGCTTTTGGAACTTCTGATTTTAACAGCATATTAGACAAAATCCATGTAGGCGCCACAACCAAAAATGTTACTGTATATTCTGTATGTTACTGCTATCCAAGGTAATATCACAAAAGGCAGAGGAAATCATCCTCTGCCTTTTATTTAAAACCAACTCATTTACTGCTCCATTAACGCTTTTTTAAATAATATACTAAATTTTCCTAAAATAAATCATTTTTTAGCATAAATTAGTCTGGTAAAATATGTATAAAAACTATTGTTATTGAAGTATACTTTATGCTATACTTAACTCAAACAGGACAGACAATCCTGTTTGAGCTAATTTTATTTTTCCTGAATTGATGAATATTGCCAAGAGAGGGGGATTTCAGCAGATTTATATACATTTTTAGCTAATTTCACATTAATTTGGGAGTAAATATTTTGTTGTTTCAGGTAAATTATAGATTTTTATAAAGTAACGGAACAACACAGACTAAAATGAAAGGAAGAAAACACATGAAATTAAAATTACCAGACTTAAAAAAAGAATTAAAACGTACACTTGCTGCTGCCATGGCGCTCAGCATCACTGCTGCCAGCCTTGTCACTGCAAAGGTTGAAACACAGGCCGCAACAATGCGGGATGCATGGACAATTACAAAAGACATGAAAGCAGGCTTTAATTTAGGAAATTCCCTGGAATCCGAAATTGATGAAACATACTGGGGCAATCCAAAAACAACCAGGGCCATGATTGATAAAATCCGGGAAAGAGGATTTACGACACTCCGCATTCCGACACGCTGGGATGACCACTATACTGATTCAAACTACACGATTGACCCTAATTATTTTATACGTGTAAAGGAAGTTGTGGACTATGGCATTAACAACGGCATGTATGTAATCCTTAATGTACACCACAATGATATCCAGACAAAGGTCAGTACGGACTCCCAGGTGCAGGAACAAGTAAAAAATGAATACCGTATTATCTGGACACAGATTGCAAATTATTTTAAAGGCTATGATGACAAACTGATTTTTGAAACAATCAATGAACCGCGGAAGGACGAAGACTGGATGGGCTGTGAGGCTCTGTATGACTGTACAAATGAATACAATAAGGCTGCGCTTGAAGCAATCCGTGCTACCGGCGGCAACAACAGTGAAAGACTTGTACTGCTTCCTACCTACTGCGCATCCTCTGACGAACCGAAGCTTGCCGGATGGAAAAATCTTACCGGCGACCAGCATATTGCCGTTTCAATCCATGCATACGTACCTTTTTCCTTTGCCTATGAAGGCAAAAAAACCGTATGGACCGATGAATTACACAATGAGCTGAAATCCATATTTGCAAGATACTACAATTATTTCCTGAGCAAGGGGATTCCGGTTGTACTCGGTGAGTTCGGTTCAACAAATTCAGGTGACCAGTACCTTCAGGCCCGCGTACAGTATACAGCTGCATATGCCGCTCTTGGAAACAGCTATGGCATTCCATGTGCCATCTGGGACAACAATCTGTATGAAATCGGACTGGATAACTATGGTATGTTTGACCGCAACACCTGCACATTCAGATATGGTGAAATTGCAGATGCCCTTATCAATGCATACAACGGAAGCGGAAACGATGATGACAACGACGGTGACGCATATAAATCCTTATTCTGGAGTGAAAATGGTAAATCCGGCTCAAACTGGGAGCAGGCAGTTACTGTAAAGACGGCAAAGAACGGCGGCACTTTTATGGGCAGCGATATTACACCAGGCGGATACTTCTATGTGGAGTACAGCGGAACAGAGAATGAACTGGAATTTATTTTACAGAGTTATTCCCCGCAAAAATGGTCTAAGGTTGAACGCAGTGAAACAGGCAGCGCCAACGGCCATTACTTCGCAAAATACTCCTATGACAAGTGTGTGGATGCTTTTGGAACTTCTGATTTTAACAGTATTTTAGACCAGATCCATGTAGGCGCAACATCCCAGACAGTTACCATATATTCTGTATGTTACTGCTATCCAAAATAACCTTCCGGTAAACAAAATTCCGGGGAATATTTTATTAAGTCAGAAAAAAGGCAGGGAATGTTTCATGTGTTCCCTGTCTTTTTTGCTCTGCCAGTTTCCTGATTTTCAATTGACTTGTTACCATAAAACATGTTATCATAATACTTGTATTCCAGCAGGAACTAAACCGGAACCAAATAAAACCACACTTTCCCAAATCCGTAAGGGAGGAAACCATGTACAATACAGAAAGTTTCGTAAAACAGCTTACAGAAAAATATCCCCCTCATCAGGGAAACAAAACCCATTTTGATATAAAAAATATAGAGAATTTCGAATCGGAGCTTGGCACAGAATTGCCGTCAGATTTTTATGATTTTCTTCTGGCATACGGTTCTGGCAGCTTTAACGATTATTTTTATGTCTGGCATCCGTTTACAGAAGGAGGAGCCGACGAATTTTTTCAGAACAATAAGCAGGCAGAAGAGAATTATAAATTTCTGGAAAACAGCCTGGATGCTTCATGGCGTGTTGACTGCTGTTTTTCAGATAATAAACTTATAACATTAAACGGGGATAAAAAGTTCACCGAAACTCTCCGCACGGAACAGATAGACGCACATACACGTTCCAAAATCATGGCCCTGGGAAACCATTACCCATATCATTTTTTCCCGGAAAAAGACGGGATGGTTTACTGGGGAAGGACGGATGATGACGATTTTTTTCTCCGTATCCGGGATGAAAAAAACAGTATTATTATGTACAGCGACGGGTATTATGAATTTGATATGGGCATCACGGAATTTATCTACGAATATCTTACCGGAACAATCCGCCTGCCCATGATGCATAATGAAACCGGCTGGGACTTTATTTCATATGAATCATAACAGACGGAAAAAGAATAATTTTAGCTCAGGAAAACCATATGGCTATTCGTCGCCTTCATTCAGGTAATCATACAAAAACTCTCCGAAACTGTCTGCAACAGTTTCAGAAATTTTATAATCCTCTGTTACTGTAACAACCGGACATTCCCCGTTTTCCATCCTGTCCGTATCCAGACAATGCAGAACATCATTCCAGAATGCTATAATCACAAATCTGTCGGGCAGACCAGCGCCCCGCTCCTCCTGCGTTGCCTTTACTGCACTTTCTTCCTCCTCATCTGTAATACCAAAAATAAATTCCCCTCCGGCATCACCGCCGCCGAAATCCGCTAAAAATGCCTTGTAGCTTTCCGGAAATTCAACTTCCAGAGTCTGCATTGCACTTTTTATTTCTGCATCTGACACTCCGCCAAAAAACTCCACCGCTTCCATGTCCATAAGTTCTTTTGCTTTTTTGTAAAATTCCATTTTAATTCCTCCCTATAATTTGTATTTGTCTATATTCAGATGATAATTACCCGGTATCCGGCTCCCCGATTACCAGCATATTCATATCTATTTTTTCAGACGCCAGATACCGCGAATACGCCAAGTCTGCAGGAATAAATCTTACACATATTTTCTGTAATCCCAGTCCGTCAAGCATGGGCATGGAAACATAACCCTTATCCGTGATTTTCCCGTCCTCCGCCGGCAATAAAAAACAGTTTCTTATTACCTGAAATTTATGGTCCTGCACAAACCGCTGAAAAGCAAGCTGGTATAAATACTGTTTTGTGACGGACTCAATTCCCGGCTGGTCCTTTGGCGTTTCCCCTTTATTTAATACCGGGACATAATATTTCGCGTCAAAGATTAAAAACTGGCTGCTTCCGCCACTGTTATATACCGTTACCAGATCCGGAATAAGCGTATCCTTTGCTTCCATTCCGGACGCACTCCAGTATGGTTTTTCTATCAGGTCTATCAGCCGTTCATTCTGGCTGTAGCCTTCGCAGAGCGGAACCGGCAGGTCCAGATTTCCAAGCAGGGAATAGAGTTTATTATCAAAAATATCTGCGCAGACCTCCTCCCACACACGATAAAAACTGCTGGTTCCAAACAATGATACGGCGTCATTTTCCGCCAGACTTCCACCGTGGGAAACATAGGTGTGAATTGCTTTAAGTACCATCTGCTTTCTTGTTACAAACTGCAGATTCAGCTCATGTTCTATCCGGCGGAGTATCTCTTCCGTATCACCAAAATCCTCCAGTTTTTCATCTGATACGTCTATTTCCGATATGCCAAATATATACAGCAGGTCTGTGTCTTTCAGTTCGCGGGACACCAGCGACACGATACATTCATGTAGCCTTTTACAGTAATCATTATCGTTGGTAATTCTTCTTTGCGTCTTCAGGTCCATATAATAAGGTCTGTTCCGTACAAAAAATGCATCTGTTCCATGAATAGTTCTGTCCCAGGAGACCTCACCCGTACCATTCGTTTCAATAATTTCCTTTGTATTCATGTATGAACCATTTTCAAAATAATCCGTCAGCAGAAACCATAATACCGTCAACCGGTTAAACGCTTTGTTCTCATTAATATCATAAAACATATGCAGTGTCTGGTTTCTGGAATTATATTTTTCAAGCACTTTCATTACCTGCTTTAAATGTTCCCTGGGTTTCTTATCCTTAACAACATATTTGGGATAACATTTTAATATCCATCGTGAAACAGCAATCACACCGACAAAATGAAATATATAGACAAAATCTCCCCCGTCTGTTTCCCCGGTTTCCTCAAAATCATCCTCCTGCAGCACGGACAAATCCCTGTACAGTTCCGAAGTTCTGCAGGCTTTCAGTATCCCGGATTCTTTCAGGCGCTGCAGTACCAAAAGAAGTTCGTCTTCACTGCATTCCAAGAGCCCGCGCAGTTCTTTGGGCGTATACCTTTTCTGCTCTTTGATAAATACCGATTTCATGCCCCGCTGCCATCCTCCGATGTCACTTTTTCAATATATAATTTATCCGTTATGTTCTGGTGAAAAATAAAAACTCCCCTTTCATCAAATTCCCTGCAGATACTGGAATAACGTGTTTTGTCCCCTGTGACACCTTCAAAAAGAGCCGCTCGTTTCTGCCTGACCGCATCCTCAAACAGATACATAATTACTTTGTTCTTAAACGCCTCACAAAATTTTACACTGTCTATTTCCGTGCCTGATTCCGGGACAGCTATGGTTTTATTGATAAAATACGGTCCAAGCTGTTTATCCTCATTGATTCCATTGTCAGCCATGAAATGATTCATCTGTTTTCTTAACTCATTCCATTCCACACGACGCTGAAATGACGCCTGTCCCAGAACAACCTTTTTGCCTGCCAGCTCTGAATCATTATCATCAATCCCAATATATTTAAAATCCCAGCGGCGTTTAAATGCCGTATCCATGGAAAATACTCCCTGGTCTGCACTGTTCATGGTCGCCCAGATAAACATATTGTCAGGAATACGCAGCTGTTCATAGTCCTCCGGGTTACCTCCTAATACTTCGGATTTTGCAAGATAATTTTTGATGTCTTCAGAAGCATGAATGGGATACTCGCTTACATAATCCTTATTTCTGTCCAGCAGCTGAAAAACATCACCGAATACTGCTGCAGTATTCGCCCGGTTAATCTCTTCCACCAGTAATAAAAACGGTTTCTTTTCATTTCTTCCGGCACTCTTTAAAGCCTTAATCAATACCCGGATAAAAGGACCTGGCACATATTCATATGTAATACTGTCATTTCCATTTTCATCTTTACACGGCACAGGCTTATATGTTCCAACAAAGTTTGCATAGGAATAATCCGGATGGAATGTCACTCTCTCATAATCCGTGCTGTTGTCTTCCCCTGTCAGAGCCTTCCTGTCTTTATCCATCAAAAAACTTTTTCCGGTTCCGGGCGCGCCGAAAAAGATACGGTTTCTGGGAAATTCTGATTCGTATCCGGTATAAAAATAATTTATCTTATTCCCCGTAAGGGAGATTAAAAATTTCTCATAATTTGTTATACCCTGGTCTAACGACAAACCCGACTTGGGATGCTTTAATTTCCAGTCTTTTTTATAATTAATGTATTCTTCGCTTTCCCTGATTTTTTCCGCTGCTGTTCTGTATTCAGCCACATCCGTTATATGAAATATGTCTTTGTCAAGAACCCCTGAACCAACCAGCTTACCAGACCACCGTTTCAGCTCGCTTACCTGAAGTCTTGGATTTTTTCCAGTATCATAAATGTATTTCTCAAACTGTTCCTTTAATCCTTCCTCCTCATCTTCCATTTCATCCGCAATCCCTTTGATCAGCCTGCTTTTTATCTCATCATACAATCCAGCCTCAATTTCAATAACATCTTTAAAAGACGCTTCCGCCATATCAGTTACATCAGACAATTCTTCAAAATTCCCCGCCTCTGCGCCCGGATAAACATCAATTATTTTTTTCAGGTACAGTTTATTATTATCCGAATCCCTGGTTACCTCAAACAGCATACGCACCTGTCCTGCCGGCTGTCCCACATACCCGGCAATACAGTCTCCTTTTTTCGGTTCCGCTGTTCCCTGGTAACTGTACACAATTTCCGTATTTGCTATCGTATCATGCAGTATTCCGTTTGCAGCATGTATCATTAATAAATAGTATTTCATTCCCAGCCTCCTTCGTACAGACAAAACGGCACTGCATCCCTGCTGCACAGTTTCATCCGGTTTCCCTCGTCTGTCAGCTCCAGGTTCCTGATTCCCATAAAATCCGCCTCCATCCATTCATCTCCAACAGGTTCATAAATCCGGTATAATTCTTTTTCCTGAAACACTGCCTGGTTGACAGAACTGGACTTTGCCTTCATCAGCTTTTTTATCACTTCGTTTGTCTTTACAATCTTTACTGTCTTTTTATATACTTTTCCTTTTGCAGCCAGACAGATCTCTGTTGGTTTATTAATTATTTCATTCCAGCGGCTTTCATCAAATGAATCATCCCACAGCCAGTAGGCACCCTCATACTGTTCCGCCGGAAACGGCAGTTCCGTAAACTGGATGGCTCCTTTTTTATTTTTGCTGACGTTGTAATTCACATAACTGTCTTTTATGTCATAACTTTGCAGTACTCTTGTATTATTACACTTTAAATAATCCAGCGCATATTTCTGTACACCATCCGATTCCATACATTCTATAATAATCTGGTCAACTTCATTTAAATCATTTGCTTCAAAGAAATCTTCAAACCCGGTCAGCCTTACTTCATTGTTTTCCCTTGTAACCCTTAAGGTCATTTCTGAATTATTATCCCCATATAAATTTTTCTTAAATTTAAATACTCTTTTGGAATCCTCATCTCTTCTTGATGTGGGCAGTTCCTCCATGTTGTCAAAACCAAAAAAGGGCATAAGCACATTTTTACCTGTAATATAAATCTCTTTTGTACCCTCTTTTTTTAAAAGGGTTCTATTTAATTTCCTGACAGCAATTCTTCTTTTTACCATCTGCTATTCTCCCTTGTAATTCCACTGCAGCTTATGCATTATATACCGTATTTGTCCAGATTTACCCTGCCTTTTACCACCTCAACACCGTCTTCCAAAAGCAGCCTTTCCTGTTCTCTGGCACCTCCAAATGCAAACGCTCCTGAAAGTTCTCCTTTTGCATTTACCACCCGAAAGCAGGGAATATGTTCCGGATCAGGATTTTTATGAAGCGCATTGCCAACCGCCCTTGCCATTTTCCTGTCACCTGCAAGCTCAGCAATCTGACCGTAAGTCGTCACATGGCCTTTCGGGATTTTCTTTACCGCTTCATAAATCCGTTTGGAAGGGCTGTCTGTAACCAGGTCGTAGCTTTCCGCAATCATTCTTTTGATTTCGTTCTCCGGTATCGTTCCATCAAGAATAATGGTATTCCAGTGCTCCTTATTCTGGTGATAGGCGGGAATCACTGCAGTATATGCATTACGCCAGAAATCCCGCCACTGGGGATCAGTCTTTACATTCAGATTCATGTAACCGTCTTTTTCATAAGTCCACAAAAAAGCTTTCTTACTTCCCTTTACCCTTACAAGCTGCCAGTTGGCGTCATGAAATGGTGCCTCCTGGTATGTACCAGGAAAAGATAAGCCGTAGGCTAATGCTTCTTCCCTTGTCTGCATGATTAATCCTCCTTTTTATCTGGAATTTAATCCTGAAAATACTACATCTGCATTGACCTCATCTCATAAAAAATCCCTTTCCGTTCCATCAGTTCCTCATACGTGCCAAACTCCGCCAGCCCTCCGTTATCAATAACTGCAATTTTATCCGCATCCCTTATGGTGGATAAACGGTGTGCAACAATGAGTGTCGTGCGGTCTTTTGTCAGGTTCCTAGTCGCCTCCTGAATCTGCCTTTCGGAAATTGTATCAAGCGCCGATGTTGCTTCGTCCAGAATCCTCTGCTGTTAAAACATCACCGATGGAACTCACAGACTCCAGTCCCTTTGCAACAATCGGAATCAGGTTAATAATACCGGAAACATTATTTACTATGGAAGAAAAATAGGTCTGGTATAACACCACATCGCCTATGGAAATCCGCCCCTTTGAAGCAAAATATCCTGAAAAGCCCAGACATAAAACCTGAAACAGCTGGAACGTCACCCAGCTAATGGATGAAAAATAAGTCTGCACCATATCAAGCTGTAATCCTTTCTGTGCCACATGCTTTAATCTGGTCTGCATTTTTGCTGTTTCTACTTTTTCCAGGGCATGGGCTCTTGTAACCGGAATCATCTCCACCATTTCCATAACCTGGACAGACGTTTCTTCCATTTCATGACGGAATTCCGAATTATAATGCTTAATCCGTCCCTTAAAAAATGTCATGATAAGCACAGCCAGCGGAATGGTAGCCCCGAAAAACAGAAACACAAAAAGGTCTTTTGTCAATACGACAAAGACCGCCACTGCAACGTTCAGTATAATAGATAACATTGATATAAAAATCTGGGAGGAAAGCGTTTCTATCTGTTCCACATCCCGCATGATTTTTGACTGAAGGCGTCCGGATTCCATCTCCTTATGATAGGAAATGGACAACTGCTGGAGCTTCTGGACAAGGGCGCTGCGCAAATCCTTTTCCACATTGCGGATTGCCTTTGCATAAAGCCATGTGTGAATATAATTTGTCAGTATATTCTGCAGTATCATTACAGACATCAGGACAACATTCAGTAAAATCGTGCGGATCGTACTGCCATCCGGCGTGGTGGCTGCATTAATGATATTGGATGTGACAATCGGCAGAACCCACACCGGAGAGTGCTTGCACACAAAAAATATGACCGAACCAAACAGCTCCAGAAAATGCCCTTTGTATAAAAGTGCCAGAGTTTTCAGACTGTGATTTTTATTGGACTCGAACAGCTCGGTATAATTATTCTGAACCTTTTTTTGCTCAATTGCATGCAAATATTTATCTTTCATAAAACAGTACCCCATAAATTCGGTTATGAAATTCATTATACCGTATTTATGGGGTAAATGGAACAGGTAATACTATCATTAATGCTGTTCCAACTACTCCTGCAAGTAAAAGCATAACTGCCGGTACAATATATTTTCGAGGGTGGTGCCATAAATCACTCTCAATTTTCCACCCCCGGATCGGATAAAACCATTCCAGAAGAACGGAAAAAACTGCACTCTGCAGGGCAAAGAAAACAGCAGTGACAATCATCCAGTCGGTAACGCCGCCTGTCTGGATTTGAAAGCTGCATAAAAAAATCACATCTGCGGCTAAGTTACACAGAAAAATAAATAAACAATAAGGTATACAAAAAGTTTTCTTCTGACCAGGCAGAAAACGCACTGCCTGCTCTAAAGCAGGATCACAGGACAGTAAAATACTAACAGGCGTATTCATGGAAAGAACAGCAAAACCAACCGGAATAACAAACAGGCTTTCCATCTGTTTAAAAGCCAGCGGTAATACACAGGCTGCGCACCACATAATCACAGTATTCACCAGGTAGTTTTTATGACTTCCCAAATACCGAAAAAAATAAATCCATACCGAATGGTGTTTGTGTCCCCTTACGGCCCCCCTGCTTTTATTTTTCTGAATATAGAAAGAATATGCGTCGGCATTTTGTAAAAACAGAAATGCCAAAATGCTGCTGGCTGATATCACCGGAATAAACCACGGTTTATCCCATCCCAAAAAGATAGCTGCAAGTACAGCGGCAGTCCAGAACGTTCCCGTATACCAGTATCTTCTCAGAGAGAACATGGCAGCGGTCACAAGAATTGCGTTTACCGCACAAAGAACGCCGCATAAAATTTCTGTCAGGTTCCATACCGACACAGCCAGTAAAACTGCCAGCAAAACCGCCGTTTTCGTCAGGAACGTATAAATACCCATTGCAGCCACATAGGAAAAAACAAATTTCTGCCGTTCAAAGGGAAGCATAATCATATTCAGCATATTAACAGCGTTATCTTCTGAAGAGAGAGCCTGCCACATCACACCTGCGGTAAAGGTACTTACTGTCAGATATAAAATAAACGGTGCGACCGGGATTCTGAAACCGCCAGTATATAATCCCCAAAATACAATCAGACAGATAAAAACAGTCCGTGTCAGCCTCTCGTATTTCACACCAAATAATTTTTTTGAAAAAGCACTAAATATCATTTTCATAGCACAAAGCCTCCCGAATATCTGCTGCGTTCATCTGTCCGCTTTCAAATGTCTGGTTTATCTGTCCGTCTTTCAGGACAAATACACGGTCAGAAGTCAGCGTGATACTTTCCAGAATGTGGGAAGAAAACAGGACTGTACCGTGCTTCCTGTAACCGGCAATCTGCTTATACAGATATTCCGTACTTTCAAAATCCAGTCCGTTCACCGGCTCATCAAGCAAAAGAAGTTCTGGTTTTAATGCGAAAGCAGTAATCAAAAACACTTTTTTCCGGCTGCCGGTTGAAAGATCCTTTAATAAAACATCCGTATAATCTTCAAAGTGAAATCCCTGTACCAGCTCTGAAACATCCGGCAGTTTCTTCTTATATGCCGAGAAAACATAAGAAAGGTATTCACGGAAGGTAAAATACTGAAAAGAATTGTCCTCGGCAAACACGGTATACCGGCAGAGCTTAAAATCCCGCTCCCTGAGTTTTACAGGGCGCCCGCAAAACCAGATACCATCGGAACGGAACTCCGTAAGCAGTCCGGACAACACTTTCAGAAATGTCGTTTTCCCGGCGCCATTTAGTCCAATCAGGCCCACAGCCTCATGCTCATCCAGTTCTAAAGAAAGCTCCTGAAGTACCATTTTTTCACTGCTGTACCATGCGTTTAAATTCTTTACTGTCAACAGAGGTGTATTCATGTTATCTGCCCCCTTTATTATCCTTTTCCTTTTTCCCCGCAGCATAAGCTGAATACAGAAATACCCCGCCTAAAATAACATAAAGTACCATCATTTCAAAGCTGCCTGATAAACCGCTTATAACAGCAGCCGCCATCCAGATTAAAGCTGCAATTCCACGAATAAAAACATGACGCATAATCTTCCCCTCCTCAAATGATTTTTTATTTGTTGTATATATCATAGTCTAAGAAGAGCGGCTGTGCGTAAGTGTCCGTAAATGGCAGGTTTTTGACCGCGAAAAAGCTGCAAAGCATCTAACCTGCCCTGCAGCTTATCATAATCCCTTATTCAGCCGGTATGCCCTGATAGGATAAAGTGGCAACGGTCCTGAATGTATTGCCTACATACGATGTCTGTACCATGCCATCATATTTTTCAGCAGCCGTTTGGGCGCTCTTTAATCCCCATCCATGCAATCCGTTTCCAGCTTTTGAAGTTTTGAGCATCCCGTCCTGTTTTACAGGCGGCGTATAAAAACTGTTCTCTACTTTTATGACCAGCATCTGGTTAATCCGCCGGATGGTAAGCCGGATAAATTTCTGTTCTGGCGCCGGTATCTGTTTTGCTGCTTCCAGGGCATTATCCAGCAGATTCCCCAGTATTGCGCACAAATCTGCGCTTTTTAGATTTGTATGGCGGGGAAATTCCGCCTGCACCTGATACTCTATCCCGTTTTCTCCTGCAGTGACAGCTTTACTGTTTATAAGGTAGTCCGCGGTTTCATCTCCCGTCCACACGGTATCCGTCATTTCCTGCACAGGTGTCTGTAATTCATCCAGATACTGCACGGCCTCATCTGTCCTGCCATGAATGAGTAACTGGCGCAGCACGCCAATATGGTTATGGAAATCATGAAACAGTTTTGCATTGATTGCATAAGCGTTGTTCAGCGTTGTATAATCACGCTCCAGCAGCTTTGCCTGCTCAGACTTTAGTTTTGCCAGTTCCTTTTCAACTTCGTACTGTCTGTTCATATTAAACACCAAAACAGACATCATTAAGACAACCGCCTGAATCGTCCACATATATAACGTGTCCTCAGCAATCACAAGAACCGTCTGCCCGGATAAGACTGCAACTGCAAGGATACCTGCAGCGGCAATTACAGAAACGAAGCGGAATGCTCCTTTGCCGGATATATTCGGACGAAAAAGATACCATACCAAAACAGTCAGCAGCAGATGGACCGTCCAGACCGCAATTTGTCCGTTTCCCGTTTCATAGTCAAGAAAAGCCGGGGAACGGAATATCACACCGAACCATGCCGCAAAAAGAAACTGCCAGAATGAAACAGCGATCTCATAGTAAATTCCGACAAACAGGCTCATTCGCTTATCTGTTTCCTGAAAATAACTGGCGCAGGCAATAATCAAAACAGTTTCTAATATCAAACGGTAAAAATCCGGCAGTCCCGTCACAGAAAATATAACAGAAACAGCAGTTGCACCAGCCAGAACCGCCGCCATACTTTTCTTATCAGGCTTTTTTGCCGAAAGCAGTCTGGAAATCAGAAACAAACCGGCAACAGACCGTACACCACCAGCTAAAAAATCTGATAATAAAATAAACCAGTCCGTCATATATGTGTCCCCCAGTAATTGTTAATCTGCGTCTTAACCGCCTGTAAATGCGTGCGGCTTATCGGAAGTGACACACCATTTTTCAGAACAGCCATACCGTCTTTAATCTGCATAATGTGGATTATGTTCACGATACAGCCCCGGTCAGTATAGATAAATTCTTCTGCGTTTAATTCTTCATAAACCTGCTGCAGGCTTTTCCGTACCTTAGATACCCCGCCGGCAGAAAAAATGCCTGCATTCTTCCCGTCCCTCTCAATGTAGTAAATCTCCTTATAAGGGATTTTTTCGAGTCGGCTTTTCGTTTGAATTGTGTAGGCTTTTCCATCTTCCAGTTCAATCAGCTTAACTGCGTCCTCTATGGCAGAGAACAGCCGCTTATTTATATCATTTTTCGGCACATACCGGAAAACAGACAGTTCAAAAGCATCTATTGCATATTCAATATGTGAAGTAATAAAAATTATTTTCACATTCGGCAGACAGGGCTTTATTTTTTCTGCGGTCTCCATGCCGGTATTTCCCGGCATTTCTATATCCAGCAAAATCAGGTCAAAGAAAAACCCGTCCTCTGTAATGTCATAAAGCAGATTGTCACTGGCTGTATAGGCAGTTATTTTGCCTGCACTGCCGCTTTGCATCAGGCAGGTTTCCGTAATCTTTTTATGTGCCACAACGGCACTGTTGTCATCATCACAAATTGCTATGTGTAACAATCTATCACCTCATACCATTTTATAATTTCATTTATCTTTGCGCTTTTTAAGAATACAAATATTAGAGCAACAACTGCAGCCCCATCACTATTATCCAAATATATGCACATGTTTTAGGAATCATTAACATTCCTATCTTCGGTATTTTCTTACTAAATAAAGTTACTGGCAGATAACATCCAAATGAAATAATGATAGCAGCTGCCATTCTTGTCATATGATATCCATATGTATTACCTGAAATCGCATAAAGGATTATTACACCGACTCCTGTCACAGCAAATACAGCATTTCTTACAATCGACAGTTTTAAATTGCCTTCATCCGTACACCATTTATTCTGTGGCAGGAAGCAAATAACTATTCTGATTATTGCAGAAACCCAGATAGTGATTTCCAATACAACCGGCGCTTTCATCTCATAAAATGTATTCTTCCAGATATACAATAATAAAATATAAAATACCGTCATTGTTATTGATGAAACCTGCAGGCCAATTCCAAGCTGTTTCTTTATTTTATCATTGCTGCCTTTTAAAGCTCTAATCACACGGGGAACCAGATGAAATGCATCTCCTCCGCAAAGAGTTAATGTCAGTATTCCATAAAGAATAAATAAAATATTTCCTTTTGAATATAAAAAAAATAGTATTCCTGCGATTAAATCAAATGTTAAATAACAGACATCAAATATTGCCTCCATCAAATCAGGTACTCGTGGTTTGTAAGTATTTTTTTTCATAGTGTTGTGCTCTCCTTTTCCATTAATCTCGTATAGCAGAAATAATTTCTGAAAAACAATATTCCAGCTAATGCCAATGCACATCCAAGTCCTGAGTAGAAGAATGCAACAAAGATATCAGGGAATATCCCTGCAGCTCTAAATCCTATTCCTCCGCCCATCATGCAGGCCATGATAATATAAGCCTTTAGGTCAAAGAAATGCCAGAACGGTCTGTAATCTTCATATCCCAGTATTCTTTTTGTATGCTTTTGACTCATCTTAAAAAACATTGTTCCAAAAAGCAGAAATACAACTGCCGAGAATACATACAGATACCACTGAGATTCAATTACAAAATAAGATATAACTCCAAGCCTTGCTACGTTAAATCCAGCAATAAGCCAAACGATACCGGCTATCAATAAAAGCGTTCTTTTTTTAACATTAAACATTATTTCATCCCCCATTTTCATCTGCCATTTAAACAATTTCCTGTGCAGAATCCAAAAGAAAAATTTCAATATGCTTCTTATTCTCTTCACTCTGCTTCTTTTCAATCAATCCTTTTTCTTCAAGAAACTTAAGTGAAGTTGAAACATGAGATTTAGTAGATTTGCGAATCTTAACAATATCTGCTGCTGTATTATATTGCGGATTATTGTATAGAAACATCAGAATATCATATTCCATCTGTGTTAATTGATATTTTTCATATACTGACCGTGTAAGTGTTTCATAATAACATGTAATTGTTTTATGCTGATCCCAAAAGTGCATATCTATTCCCACCGTTTCATCGTTCTATTTAGAACAAATATATTATTTCTTTTTTTGTCATTTATGTTGTGTTTTTTCGTACTGCTACATAAAACGTAATTCCAGTTATAATTCTTCGTCAATCCATGCCAAGATACCAAAGTTACAAAATGGGCATGTTACAGCTTCTTTAAATACATCTTTCCGGCAATGACATAACTGTTCTGAGTTATACGCCGGAATCTCCTTTTGCAGCAGCTACAGTCGTTTTGCTTTTGTATGCTTTTGCAACCGGGTATACAGAGAAAGTCCATGTATTAGATATTAAAGTTAATCGTGGCACTCTGGAACAGCATTACAGTATGGGCGGTATTTTTACTTCTGTTATGTCTGAAATATTATATTGCTGCTCGCGCCTATACTGTTTGAGGCGACTTTGCCGACACAACTTCCATTTTTCTTTCTTGCGCTTGCTATATACATTATTGTATCACTGAGCATTGGAAGTATATTAGGGCTGATTGTAAAAAATCAGACAAAGTTGACTATGATAGCGCAACTTGTGTTTTTACCCTCGATTATGCTTTCGGGGATTATGTTCCCTATATTTGAATTATACGAAAAAGCTCCATTCCTGAAATGCTTTAACATATTGTTCTTCATCTTCTAAATTCTTATTTTTAATTTCTTCCAGAGTCAGCCATTCAAATTTTTCATGTTCTTCACTCAATACTACCTCTCCCGAAGTCCACGCACACAAATAATTAATTCCTACTAATTGGAACTCTTCTGTGTTTTTTACGTAAGTCCAAACATGAATAGGTCTTACTATTTCAACTTCAAGTCCAACCTCTTCTGCAATTTCTCTTTTCAAAGCATCATAAGGGTTTTCCCCAAATTCTAATCTGCCGCCCGGCTGATCAATTCGCAAATCCGGATTAGGATCATGGGACGCCTCTTCTTTAGTTTTATAAATAATCAATAATTTGTTATCCTTAAAAATATATCCCTTATTTGCTATTCCAAATCTTTCCATTTTTTATTTTCCTTCCACATCTTCTCCATATTTTTCTCTCATAACACATTATAGCACAAAAAACGGGATAATCAGTAACATATACAAAACCTTACGCCATTTTAACAACAAGCGTTATACTGAAAGCATCATCACAAATATCAGCATATACCTCTCCATTCATAAGCCCCATCAGTCTGCGGCATATGAAAAGCCCAAGCCCGTTGCCCTGCACATTGTCCGCATTATTTCCACGATGAAAGCTCTCGAATATCTGCGGCAGTTCTTTCGTTTCAAGCGTGCAGCCTGTATTTGATACCGTGATAAGCTCACAGCCGTCCATTTTATCAAAGCTAATCTCAATTCGTCTGCCATCACCGTATTTAATCGCATTTTCAATCAGATTTTGCAGGCACTCTGCAAGGCGGTCAGGGTCGCAGGAAAGAATGCAGTCATCATATTTCTGAATGATAAACTCCGTTTTCGACATGGCAAGCTCTGGAGCATATCTTTCCTTTATTCTTGTGATGATAACACTTAAGAAAGCCTCCCCCTGTGTGACCTCAAAGCTCATAAAGTCCTCGCTTGCCGCCTTGGTAATTTCGCTAACAAAACGTTCTATCTCATCTGCACGGGTATTAATGCTCAAGGCAGCAGCACGTCGTTTTTCCTCGTCCTTGTATAATCCCCTGGCAAGAGCCTTTGCATTCAGCTTGATTGCCGACAAAGGCGTTTTAATGTCGTGGGAAAGAGAAAGCAGCAAGAGTTTTTTGTCCCTCTGCATTGTGATTTCTTTTTTGCGGCTGTCCTCGATACTCTCACGCAGGAGATTTACACCCCATGTGAATTTTCCGAAGAAACGGCTTTTTTCCTCTGGTATCGGGACAGCAAGATTGCCCCTTGCAAGCTCCTGCGGAACATCGTTCAGCCTGCTGAATGGCACGATGATATGCCAACGGATATAACACAATAGACCAATCACAAGCAAAAACAGCACACCAAATACACAGTTTATTACCACAATACTGCTCTGTCCGTTTCCGGCAGTATACTCCACACGATACAGCGTACCGCCTGCTTCTATGATCAGATAATGCTCATCGGAACGGTAGAGTTCATCACCCGTGAACACGCCCGTAATATGGGGATATTTTTCAAGGTCAAACTCTCCCGTTTCCGCTATTTCATCTGCAAGCCGCTTGGCTTCCACACGGTAAATACCTTCATTTCTGTCTTTCATTCCCACAAGAAACAAATTCAATATCACTGTCATCAAAAGAAATACCGTTATCACTGCAATACACAGTCTTCTGAAAGCCTTCATACAAACTTATACCCCACACCCCAGACAGTAAGCAAACGCCTTGCATTCTTAGGATCATCACCGAGCTTCTGGCGAAGGCGGTTGATATGCACATGGAGCGTTTGCAGCTCCGAATCACTGTCACTGCCCCAGACAGTGCCAAACAGGTACTCTTTTTTCAGGGTTTTGCCCTGATTCCCGATCAGAAGCGCTAACAGTTCAAATTCCTTTGCAGGCAGTTCCACGGGCTTTTCATCAATGACCGCTGTTTTATCTGCAAGATTGAGTATCACACCGTCCGCCGACAAGATATCACGCTGATACCGCCGTTTGAATATCCCCTTGATCTTAGCGATAAGAATATCAATGTCATAAGGCTTTTCAATATAATCGTCAGCACCGAGGTCAAAGCCGTTCAGCTTATCCTCCTTGCCCGTCCTTGAACTTACAATCAGTATAGGAGTATCCACATTTTCCCGAAGTCTGGAGCAGACTGCAAAACCGTTCACATCGGGGAGATTGATGTCAAGCACCACAAGCCTTGCGCCATATCGCTCAAAGAGCTGCAGGGCACGCTCACCGCTGTCCACGCTTGACACGGTATAGCCCTCGTCACGCAGGAAGTCAGTCAGCAGGCCGGCCAGTTCCTTATCATCTTCTACTATCAGAATATCAGTCATAAGATCACCATCCCTGTTCCATAAGCCAGTTGTTCAGCTCTCTTTCGCGGTCACGAAGTTCCTTGTCACCGCCGCCAAAATGTCCCATTTCTTTTTCACCGACAATCCCGCCGTCCACAAGGTAAAGCACCCTGCTGCACTTGGCGGCAACCTTGGGATCATGGGTCACGCACATAACCGTCGTACCGTCACGGTTTAAGGAGAGCAGCTCGTTCATAACCTCATCAGAGCTTGAACGGTTGAGAGCGCCTGTCGGCTCGTCAGCAAAGATCATCCTGGGATTGTTTATCATACTGCGGCAGATACATGCCCTCTGAAGCTGTCCGCCCGACACCTCGTTAATGTCGTTATTACCCACATCGTCGATGCCGAGCCTGCGCATAAGCGCTCTGCCACGCTCATCGGTCTGCCTGCGGCTCTCCATATTCTTTTTTGATTGTGCCGCGGGGAGGATTATGTTGTCTAGAACGGTGAGGTTTTTCAGCATGTACATCTGCTGGAAAATAAATCCCATTTCATCAAGACGCAGGTCGGCAAGCTCCCTATCGCCCATACTGGCGATATTTTTTCCGCAGAACAGCGCTTCGCCTGCGGTAATGCCGTCCATACCGGACACGGTGTAAAGCAGGGTGGATTTGCCTGAACCGGAGGGTCCCATAACGGCGACCATTTCCCCCTCGCTCACGGTGAAATTCACGTTTTTCAGAACGTTGTTCTGACGCTTGTTTACTATATAGGTTTTGCAAAGATTCTTTACTTCGAGAATATTCATAATTATTTTCTTCCTTTCATTATTCAATGTTTGCCGTATCGGAGGATTTGATTCTTCTTGTGTACAGCGAGGTAAAGAACGCGCTGACAACTGTAGCGGCAAGGACGATAACGGGAAATACCGCGTATATCTCCACGGGGTTCTGCACATATTCTACGCCCATTTCAAGACCCATTGATCTGAAAACAGGGTCGAAGCAAAGCTTTGTAAGGGGCATACCCAGAAGCTCCGCGATAAGCACAGCCGCCGCTGCTGAAATGAAAAATCTCAACGTGTACTGTCCGTATATTTTGGTGTTCCTCATGCCTATGGCTTTCATAAGGGCAATTTCAGCCTTTTCCTTTGCGATAAAGGAACGCACCATAAGGACAGCGATAAGCGCGGCTAAAATTACCGTAAGGACGGCGGACATTTTTTTCACCGCGTCTATGGCGCCGCCGACTCCGGTGAGGTCGCTTACAGTTTCGCCCGCCGTTTTAACGCTTGAAAATTCAGGGTAAAGCTCTTTAATCTTTTCAATTCTGCGTAATACTTCCTTATCGTCGGTGTCATCGGTAAATTTTATCTGCGTACCGGGTGAACCGGCCGCCATGGTATAGTTTATATCGCAGTCAGTATGAACCCTTACAGAAATTCCCTGATTGACTATTGCCTGATACAAAGCGGTTATGATGAACTCCGCCGTTTCGCCCGTCGGGTAGGACACAGTAACGGTATCGCCTATTTCCGCGCCCAGCTTTTTTGCCAAAATAGTCGTCACTGCAATTTCGCCGCTGTCCTGGGGAGGAGTACCCTCTGAATATTCGTACATATCCATTGTTGTTCCCGTCCCCTGAAGTATAGCTGTCTTGCTTTCATTTTCGCCGTATCTTATCATCGGATACAAATAATATTCCGTCATACATTCCGCGGGCATACCGTTTTCCGCCAGCGTCTGCTCCATGTCCTCAAGATATTTTTCAACCCTTTCATGTCCGTCCCCGGTCATAAATTTCATAGCTTCATCGCCAATATCCGCAACGGCGTGACAGTCCGCCTCCCCGAAATATTTCAGCAGCTTTCCGCTTTTAAGAGACGCAGTGGCATTGGAAAGTATTACCAGCAGCGACGTACACAGAAAAAACGTAAGGATAATGACAGCGTAGCGTCTGGGACTGCTTGCAATATCGTTTGCAGCAAGGAAAGCTGTTGTACCAAGCCTTGATTTTCCAAGGCTCATAACGCTCTTTTTACGGAAGCGTTCCCCCGTCTGCCCGTTTCTTACAGCGTCGACAGGGGACATTTTGCTCACCCTGCCCGTACAGCCAAGACAGAACAGGAGAATTACAGCCGCTGTCAGAACCGCACAGCCGATATTGATAAAACCGTTATTGCCGCTGTCTATTATAATAGACTCCGAAGAATAATTTAAAAACATTTTTCCGAAGGGGTAGCTGAGTATCAGGCCGAGCGCTGCGCCGACAACGGAAATAGCGAAGTATTTTGTAAGGTACAGTCCCCGAATTTTTATGTTCCGTATGCCTATTGCTTTCATAACACCTATCTCACGGAATTCCTCGGAGAGGGTAAAGGCTATGGTGAACCGCAGCACCGCAAAGGATATGATGATAAGAATAATGCTCACCGCAAGGATAAGCCCCATGATTATCATATCAAAAATATAGGCTTGATTCAGTATATCCGTGTCACTCGCAAAGGTAAAGCTGTCGGATATATCCGCTATCTGGGACAGGGCCTTGTCAAGGTCGGCGGTGTGTATGTATAAGAATTTCCCGCCGTACATATTTTTCATCGTCTCGTCGGACATATATTCGTCAAAGTCCTCGCCGTTAATAATAAACCTTTTTATGCCCATCAATTCCGAACCTAAGACAGCATCCTTGAAGCCGCCCGCAAAGGTAAATTCACGGCTTATGCCCTCTATTTCGACAGTAATCTTGTCACCGACTTTAAGTCCCATATTTTTCTCCGTGAAACGGGAGGCGTAGATTTTTCCTTTGGGTACGCTTTTAAGAATACTTCCGTCGTCCGGAAAATAATTCATCCCCATATCTCTGCCGCTCTGTAATACTAATATCTGATTGACGTTGGAATCGTTAAGCGGTTCGCCTTTCCGCGTAATATTGGACTGGGACATACGAACGAACTCCTCGGTACGGAACTCGTCTATCGCGGAGGCGTTTTCAAGCGTCCCGCAAATGTCCTTGTCTGAGGATTTGTTTTCGCTCATCGCCCAGTAATCGGGCACGTCCGCCATTTCAAAATAGCTGTCCAGCGCAGTCGTCACGGTGATGATGTTGCTCACGCTGGAGGACACGAACATCGACGCGAGTATAATAAATACCAGCAGTATCACGTTCATTGCCCTTTTGCGTTTAAGGTCTTTTTTCAGTATTCTCCAGAACATAGTGTATACCTCTTTTCCCTCGTTTTATTTTTTCTATGTTCTGAATCATAGCATAGAAATTCTTAACAAGTCTTTAACAAGGAATGCCGTATTTATAGGAAAAAACATGTTTTTTGTATACTTTGTGTATACTTGCAGTTAAGATATCCTTGTTTTTACTGCGATTTTACGCCTTTACAACCACCGCGTCAAACCCTGCTAATTTTAACTTTTTCTGCATGGTTTCGGCATTCTCTTTTTTAGAATATGCCCCCACCTGAACTTTGTAAACTGTTCCGGATGATGCCGTATCTTTGACTTCTGCCTTTTTGCCGGTGATGCCATATACAATGGCTTCTGCCATCTTTTCCGCATCATACAGTTTCACATCGTCCCTGTCGTCCACGAAACAGCATTCCACCAGGAGCGCAGGAGCCTTTACCTTTTTAAGGTAATACAAATCATTCCTGACTTTCACACCACGGTTCTTAAAACCGGTGGCTGAAACAGCCTTTACGATTTTATTTGCATAATTATTTGAACCGCTCGTGGAACTGTATACCAGCACTTCTGTTCCGGTTGTCGTTCCGTTCCCAGCCTTGTCATTCGCACCCGCATTGAAATGTATGGACACGTCAAGGTCTGCTGTATGCCGGTTGCATTTTGCAACAATCTTATTCAGTACGTCCGTCTGGCTTGCCCCATCCTCACACGTGCAGTCATACACCGTATGTCCAAGACTTTTCAGTTTGCTTACAACCTTGTCCTTTACCTTTCTGGCTTCCGTAGATTCTTTTATGATGCCCACAGCACCGCAGGCGGTCTTTCCGTCCGGATTATGTCCGGCATGTACATTAATAACCATTCTGCCCTTCATCTCCTTTCGATTTCATATTTGCAGCATCCGTCAGCCCCTCTCCAATAATATACGCAACCAGAGTACCGCCTGCCATAATAAGTGCCGTCACCTGCACTGCAACACTGTCGGATACATTGAGCATCGTCATCAGCGGTGTTACGAATCCGACAACTGCCGCCCAGAACTTTCTGCTTGTCAATTTCCTTGTCCAGTCAATCTTTTTCATGTAGTTTCTCCTCCTTGTAAAATTTATAAAAGTGCAAGCACTGCCGTAACGACAGCGCCGACTACCGTTCCAATAACTGCTGTTAAAACAGCATGTTTCATCTGCAAATGTTCCTCTGCAGGTTCCTTTTCGATTTTTTCAAGTCTTTCATTCTGTTTCTCAATCAGGTTTCCCTGACGCTCAATTGCTGCCAGCATATTTTCCATATTGACCGCCATCCGCTCAACAGATACCGTGAGCGCATTCATCCGATCCACGCCCTCTTCAAGCATGGATATCCGTTTGTTCTGTCTTGCGTTTTCCTCATCAATGCGCTTTACAAACTCAATGTGTTCTGCGCGTGTAATATTTCCGTCCATGCATTATTCCTCCGTTTCTTCTCCGTTTTCCGCTACTGTGAGCGTATACGTTACCTTCATGCTCTGGTTTGCTGTCTTTGTGACAGGAGAATCAAGGTTGTTAATTGTAACAAGAAGTGCCGGGTCACAAATCAGGGCAAGTCCGTAATTGCCGCTTCGGTTAAAAGTTATCAGATATCCACCGGCAAAAAAAACATTTGACGTATTTCTGTAAGTTTTTCCCGGAAGTGCTCCGTTTTTAAAACGCATTGTCCCTTCATTTACATCAACTGTCTTTACCGGTAAACTGTCAAAGCACAAATTTCCGTTTTCATAATATACATCCTCCATATAATTGGAAATGTGGACAATTCCTGCATCCCCTGACGCGTTTTTTACTGTCACTTCCATAAAATCCTCACTGTTTTCCATGTTTATCCTATATAGCGTATTTGACTGTCCAATCAGGAAAACATATCCTGCAGCTGATGCGAAAAGAGCTCTTTTAGTATCCGAAGTACCAACAACTGCACTATTCTGCATGTAAAAAAATATATTTTCCCCAGTTTTATTGGTAACGGTGAAATATGTACTTGTAAAATCTGATGCGCTTATTCTCCAAATATATGCACTATCTTCCGGAATCAGGTATGAACTAATGGTTCCGTTATCAGGAGGAATCCGGAACATCACATAAATATATGTATCATCCCTGAATACATCAACTCCGAATGGTCTGTTTATAGCATCAAGCGTACTGTTTTTTATCAGGGCAGCCAGCTGCGACGGCATGCTGACCGTTACGGTTTCCAGATAATCCACCTGGTCAAAAATACCAACCCGGTCAATGTAAAAACTATAGACATCTATATCAATTGCCCGTTTATAAAACATACTCTTTTTAAACTTTTCAAAATCATCCCCATTATTCATATGGAATACCTTGAATTCATCTGCTGAATGTGCACGCAGTATTCTGTTTTTTCCCACGTCAATAAACAGGACACTAAAAATGGATTCCATACTGCCGGACGCTGCCCCGTCAAGATCCGGAAGAAAAATCTTCTTATTCTGATATAAAAACGTCGGTTCATTAGAAAGCACATAACCAGAATCATACGGATATGTGCCTCTTGTGAACTTTCCTCCGGCCTGCGTGGTAAGGCAGGCACATGAAATTGTACCGTTTGCCTGCGCAGTGTTAAAATCCCATACATGCTTATATCCTTTTATATCACCATCTGTGAGGTATCCGCTTTCCACCTTGTTATAACTTCCTGCCATAACATTTGAACCTGAATACTCGGCACCCGAACCGCAGCCCACCACATGTACTCCGGCAGGAGTATATATGGTGTTTGGATTTTCCTCAATTGCATCATCAAAAAGCATGATTCCCCCGGTAAAGTTTTTTATTGTACTCTCCTCCGAGTTTTCCACCACCATTGAATACAGTGGGTTGTTGCAGAACATGCCACCGACATAATTTGCAATAAAAGACAGTGCATTTGTCACCATGTTATCATCCTCACGTACCTCTGTCTGCCCGGTGTTCACGTCTGTAAGTTCAATTTTTGTGTGTCCCTTCAATACCATCTTATCAGTTCCTCCTTTTCATTCCTGCTGTCCGTCAGTGCTGTAAACGGAACATGCATCTGTGACTCCTGCAAATTTCTGTTTTCCGGTCTTTACGGTCCTGAATTTTTCCGTTACAATGCTTCCGTAAATCTGTGGTTTTGTGACGGAGAGGGCATCCGTTATTTTGGCCGCCTTCACCCTTCCTGCTTTTACCATGCCAATTTCATCTGTAAGGTTTAATGTGCCGTCCCACTTTCCTGCGCCTGCCAGTCCCTGTGCAAAAAGCACTGCGCGTACTGTGTTTGCCGCAATAACCGCTGACATGCCGTCTTCCGTCTGTGCGGTCACGGTAAGCGTGGCACGGCCGTTTTTTTCAATTGTAAAGAAATTTGACAGCGTAAGAAAATGTTTTCCGGATCCCAGATTCTGTACGAGTGTATCCTGGCTGTGCAGAACTGCATCTGTATAGTACCGCAGTGTTATTATCCCGTTCCCGGTTACGGTCAGTGGAATAGTCGCGTTAAATACCGGGGTGGCATTTTCAATTGCCGAATAGTTTATCTTTATGATTTCCGTCTCTTTTACTGCATTTAAAGCATACCTTGATTTATTCTGGTATGTATACACCACAAGTTTCAGGGCGGAAAGCTCATTCTGGGACATTTCAAGCGAAGCTATCTGCGCATTAATGTCCGTAACAAACTCCGACTGGTACTCCTCACCTTCTGCACTGTAGGAATCCCTCATGTTCTGCAGGCCTTTCAGCTCACGCCTCAGCACAAAGAAGCTTTTTTTCACATATTCCTGGGTGTCCATGTCCATAATTTCATAGGATACCCCACCGGATCCGACTTCCGCAAATGGAAGCCCGTTATTGTCAGATTCAAACGGACAGTAACTGAAACTGCACACCTTATTGTATATGTTTTCTGCCATGGTTTTCAGAGTGGTATCATCCAGTCCATACGCTAACAGATTCGCCTGAATGATATAATTGTTCATTCCTTCACCAAATGATACCCCTGCATCATCACTGCCCTGCCTTATCGTCAGCTTGTCAACCGGTTTTACCCTGTATTCCTCATACTCCACACTTTTATAGAAATTAATTTCCTCACTGTTTTCCTCCAGTTCTCCGGGTCCCGGCACAAAACGGTACTCAAACTTTCCGTTTCTGTTTATGATTCCGAACGCACCGTTTATCTGGCAGATGGACTTTACCAGATCCAGTGCGTTTAATGTGGCCGGATCATACATCTGTGTTATTTCGATGCCATCATTCGGAAGCTCGCACTCTTCCTGTTCAATTTCCAGGTACTTGAACAGACTGTCCCTCATACCTTTAATTGTAACCGGAAACGGAAGGGCGTTGTACCATTCTGCACAATTCACACTGCCGGCCGAATAAAGGGCATCGTATGCAGTAATCTTTTTGTACCCCCGGTTGGATTCCATTACCGCACTGTCCACAATGCCATTAAAAAGTATTATAGGTTCGTCCTCTGTGCCATCCGTATGGACTTTTGCAGTTATACGTCTTCCCTTTATATCATCCGTAATTCCGTACACCTGAACAGAAAACTTACTGGAAATACAGCCGACAAACTCAATGCTGTCGCTCTCCATGACAGATTCTGAAAGCTGCATACTCTCAAAATATATTCTGTCCGTACCTATTTCCATTCCAAGGTCAGGAAAACAAAGTGTCAGATGTCTTGTTATGCTGTTGTTCTGATATGCATTTTTTACACTTTCTGATACCTGCATAAAACTTCCTTCAATACTCGATAAACAGCCAGGTCATTTCCCCGTACTCCAGGGGAATCCCGTCCCTTTCCTCAAGGGTGTTAAACTCAAGGCTCTGGTCAAGATAAAAATGACCCGTTTTCTTTTTCTGGTACTCATCATCATAATAGGTACATTCTGCATCACGTTTCAGCTCGTTTATGTAGTTCGACGTGATTCCGTGCATAATGTTCTTCATTTTCTCCCCGGACATATTCACGGTGGTAAACTGTATCTGTGTTTTTGTGTGCTTTAATGTGTTTACCTGCGTCACACCATAACCGTCCGAGTAACTGTCTATCGTCTGCCGCTGGTTTGGCTTTGCAGACACTCCGCTTTTTATGAGCTCTTCCGGAAACACATAATTCCCAAATTTAAAATATGCCATAACATCACCTGTGCCGGCTTATGTAAAAGCCAGTTTTCCTCCGGTCTGTTTTTTGTATTCAGCTGCCTGCTTCTTGACCGCACGGAAAACCTCCCTGCCGTCAATCATTACCACAATGTCCCTGTAATCATTGCCGCCGCCTGACGTAATGCCGGATTCCGCTATCGCTTCCATGACCGCCTGCTTCATGGTGGAAAGAGGGGATACAACCTCCGGTTCTTTTTTGTTGTCACCAAGGACGGCAAGAAACTCACGATTCGGTGGCACGACGGTTCCGGTTGCCAAGCGCGGAAGATGAACGTCCGGTATGCTTGGTATCGAAGAAATGCCAACCGCACCCGTAAGCTTGTTTATTCCACCTATAAGGCCATTGATGACATCTATTGCAACATTGAGTATTCCTTCTATGATAGATGGTATCAAGTTAAATATTCCTTTAAATATTTTTACTATTCCATTCCATGCCTTTTTCCAGTCGCCGGAAAATACTCCTGTTAAAAATTCAATGACACCACTAAGCGCGTCAAGTATGTTTCCTACAACGTCTGAAATTGTTCCGAACACTTTCATTACAGCTTTACCAACCCCTTTTAAAATCGGGGATATAACGGGAAGTATGTTCTCTATAATCCAGTCAATCAAAGGCTTTAGTATGGTTTCCCACACTGTTTTCAAGAGATCTGCAACATCGCCTAACAAATTCATAAATTTATTAAGCATTGGCTGTATATGTTCTTTCCACAATGTATCAAAATCCTGTGCCCATTCGTCCAGTATTGGTTGTATATTCCCATTCCAAAATTCCAAGAATTTTTCAACTGTATCAGAAAGCCCGTTTGCTATGGAATCAAAAAATGGCTTAAAATGCTCATCATATACCTCATTCAGCTTTGCGAATGTCTCATCAATGCCTTGCTTGATTGTCCCAGTTACTTCTGAAAGAACCCCAAGAAAATCCTCTAAAGCCGTACGAAACGCTTCTTTATTATCCACAAATGGCTGAATGATAATATTTACAATATCTCGAAACAGTTTGGAAGCAAGCTCTATGACATACATAAAAGCATCTGCAAATATTCCAATAATGTTTGCCGTAAGCTGCTGTCCATTTTCACTTGCAAACGCTTCAAATATAAATGCAAGCGACTGAAAAAATTCAGAAAACTTCTGGTTTATATCGCTCCATATGTCAAACATGGATATCAGATGTTGCTTTATAAGATCCTTGTTTTGTTCGAGGTGCTTTGATATGCCGCCCACAATGTTTGTGGCAATCGTAAGTCCAATGCTTGCTACAGAACCGACAATGCTGCCAAGAAGATAAACAACCGATTTTACCCACTTGTCAGCAGATGTCAAAACCGCAGGATCTGTAAAAATATCTTTAAGACTGGATTTTATGGACGCAATACTTGACTTTATAGATGAAAAACGCGATTCCCAATCACCTAAACCGTCAAAAAACCCTTTTTTAAAGATGTCCTTTAATTGTTTTGCATAATTAATAACCGGCTTTAAATAGTCCTCAAGCTTTTTTAAAAAATCAAGAATTTTTGAATCAATCGGAACTTCCTCAAACATCTGTCCTGCTCCGCCGCCAGCACCACCGCCGCCAGAATCTCCCTGGGAAGTTAGGTTATTAAGTTTGTCAAGGTTGCTAAGCTGCTTATTCTGTTTTGCTTGCGCCTTTGTATTCTCTTTTACTGCTGCTGTAGTCTGCTTTACAGCTTTTGTATAGGTCTTTTGTCCGGTAAGCGCTGCAATAAACTGACCTATGAGGTTCATAAGGCTCACAATCCACTGAATGGCTTTCTGTATATACGGAATCACTGCCTGCACAAGCGGCGCAAAAGCTGCAGCGAAACTGTTTTTCAATGTCAGCATACTTGCCTTAAGACTGTCAATCTGGCTTTTAAAACGGTTATTTTCATTGTAAAAATTCTGAAATCCAGCTTTCATACCTGAAATCATGGCATTAAAAACCTTGCTTATCTGATTAAATATCAGTAATGACATGGCAAGACCTCTGAACCTGCTTCCAAGCGTTGATAAGAAGCTTCCTGTTTTGCCCGCATGTTTATTTATTTTTCCAAAAGCCTGCTTCGCTGTTTCTCCAAGTTTTTTATATCCATCAGATGATTTTCCAATTTTATTTTCAAGGATATCATGCTTCTGATTCATGACATCCATTTCGCTTTCTGCATATCCAAGCTGCCGCCCAAACTTGGCATATTCTTCCGTGTCACTGCCAAGGGTGAACGCTTTGCCCGACTGTTCAAGTTCTTTCATTTTTGCAATAACCTGATCCTGCTTTACTTCCAGAGCATCAAGGTCATATTCCATTCTTTTGTATGTACTACTTCCCTCTTTACCTCCGGTCTGCAAAAATTTTGACTGCCTTTCCGCGATGCGGTCATATTCCGCTCCGAGTTTTGACAGTTCTGCATCGAGCGCAGCATACTCTTTTGTAGGCACTTTTATATCTTTCATGGCGTCCATTTTTGAGCGCAGTGAAGCTATCTTGTCTGCCGTCTTAACCATACGGTTTTCGAGCGCAGAAAGCTGAACCTTCGCTTGTTTGCTTTCAATTTCTGTTTTTATCCGTATACTTCCGTCATACTGTGCCATAATTTATCCCTTTGTTTTAAGATTGTTCTGGAACTTTTATTTCAATCCGGTCTGATAGAGGAACTTGATGTAAAGAGTCTTCTAAAGCAGCTTTCATCATTTCCAACGGACTAGGCGTTTTTTCTCGCTGGCCGTGAACTTCGTTCTCAAGGTCAGCAATTCGCTTTTCTAAAGATTTAATTTTTTTTTGATACAAACACATTGAAATCCTCCGTTAAAAAGAAAAAAGTGCCACAGACGCGCATTACGCGCATCTATGACACCGCTTTGTCCTTCCCCTATGCCAATTCATAGGGCGCACTGATTTAGTTATGTTTATTGTACCATCGTTTGAGAGGGGATTTGTACCAAATTAAAAAGAAAGAGGACGGTTATTACGCCGCCCTCTCAATCATGGGATAAATGCCATGCTTTTTCAGTTTTTCATAAAGGAACAATCTGCCTTTCTGTGTCCATTCTGTCTGCATTTTGGTATCTTGCTGTCCGTTTGAACGTGTGATGTTGATAGTCTTACTATGTACATATCCTTTGCCCTGATAATCAGCATACAATATCCACTGGTCGCCTACTTTGCGCTGAATACGGAGTTCTGACAGCTTTTTATTAAATGTTTTCGCCGACATTCCGTAATCCTGCGCTATCTGAGTTGCAAGTACGGTTGACTTGCTTTGCAAGATAATATCAACATAGTTTGCCTTTGGCTCAAGTTCGGATATTTTCTTGTCCATCTCGATAGTTTCCTGCTCTAAGGCTTTCTTTTCATTCTCCAAACGCTTGTTTCGCTCCTGCTCGTCCTTTAGCTTTGTGGCAAGCTGTATAAGAAAATCGGGGGAAGATAAAGCCTTTTCCAGTGTGTCCGCTGTCATGTATGCACCATGCTTACGGATAGAGGGAATAATTTCATCTGCCACCTTTGCTTGAAACTTCTCTGCCGTCTCATTCTTTGCTTTCATTGCAAGGCGGTAGAAGATGTTTTCTGGGATAAATCCGTCATGCCCACAAATGGGCACGCCTAAATCTCTCAAATATCCATCGACCCTTTCCCATCTTATAACCTCGTTTCCGCTTGCTGCAACTCTCGTAAACCCCAATCCTCTTGCTACATTCTCCAATTTCAGATATGCCGTTCCGTCCTTTTCGTAGCAATCCACGCCGCTTATGCTTTCAATCTGTAATTCGTTCATACACCGTACCTCCTATACTTCCATTGTATCAGAGGTTTTAGGGGCAGTTGTACCATTCTTCATGCCACCACCCCCTCAATAAGAACAATTTTCTCCGCAATTTCAGGAATCTGATTCAACAGACATTCCATAGCACACCGCAACACCTTATCCTGATTCTCACGTTCCAGTCCACAGAACATCATCCGAATTGCTTCAAGGCGGTATGTTTTGTCCTTTATAGACGGGAAGAAACCATCCTCCGGCATTCCGTTTATCCGGTTCAGTTCGTCAATAACGTCAAGTACTCGGTCATTCTTACTCATAATAAATCTCCTTTCAGTGTTTGACAACCACACCAAAAGAAGATATAATAATAGCGCATACTCCTTTTGGTGTGTGTGACTTCGGGTAATCGTGTGACCGTCAAATCTTGCGATTACCCTTTTTACTGTTTTTCTATTTCCTCTTTGATTTTCTTTACTCCCCGATTAATCACGTCTGTACGGCTTGTATTCAGCTTATCAGCGCAATACTGTAAGTCCTCTGCTTCTGTCTTAGTCAGGCGCAAATCAAGCCTTACATTTTTCGGATTATCAGTTAGTTTCTGCCCCTTTTTCAGCGGCGACACGTTATCACTTCCTCTCTTATAATTGCACGTGCAATCTTTATAATGTTTATTATAGTCTGCACGTGCTTACTTGTCAATACCCCAAATAGAAAAAGCCAGAAAATTTTCACTCCCTGCCTTTTCACGTATTTACCATGTCGGTCTGATCTGCCCAATATCTGAAAACGTCAGTTTGTCGTCTATCATTTTGAAGTTCAAGATAAATTGATTGTTATTTCTCCAAAAAACAACCGTTGCTTTCTGAACTTTTCCATCCTGCCCATAGGTCAATTCTCCATGCGTTGTATTTCCCCTCTTTGAAAGGTCAGTGCAGAAGTATAAAGTATAAGGATATTTTGACTTATTTCCCTCATAAGTTTTGGGAGTACACATTATTCGTGTATATCCGTAATTGGGAGATTGAAAAACAAGGGAACTTGCCGGAATACTTAAATTCTGCGGAATACTCGGATAATCTCTGATACCATCTTTTATTATAGCATTCATTTTCTTTATTTCAGATTTGACAATGCTGACATTCTCTCCAAATATTTCCATATACGCAAACGGGTGATTTCCCTCGTGTATATACTTTTTTACCTCTGTGTTACACACAAAAGGCATATCCAATTCTTGCATATCGCCAGTAGTTATATTCTGAACTGTGATAAGTTCTTTTTCTCTCCAATCAATTTTTTCTTTAGGTGTCCGCTTTTTTCGTGTCGTTGGTTGCGCTTGCTTTTTAGGCTTTGGCTTCATCGCTTGCAGTTCGTAATCTGTGAAAATCATTCCTTTGCTCTCTAAATATTTTTTCGCTCGTTCAGCTTCTTCGTCCATTCCTAAAAGAAAATGATATTTAAGGATTCTGTCATAATCTTTCTTGCTCCATTTGCATAACGGATTAGCAAACATCATTTCAGTTGCTTTCCATAAACAAACAGAACATAGTTCTTTTTCTTTCCTCTGATAAAAATAACGTGACTTCATTCGCAACACATAATCCAGCAACCCAGTCACGCCATAGTTATCATCTTCCATTCGTTTAAATTCTGGTATCGGTATTTTCCCTATATCCTCAACCTTTTCTAAATCATACACTTTATTATCTGATACTAAATATCTGACATCATACCAGTTATCTAAATCAGACGGGTACAATTTATATAACTTCCCATTTTTGAAATACGCTGTTTGTGCGTCCGGCATAAATCCGTCAGCACTATTTTCCATTTCCCTTGTGCTTTCCATCTTGAAAGCGTCCAGTATTTTGCTTATGAATGACATTCCCTTTCTCTCCACTTCCAAGAAGGCGGCAGATTGCTCCACCGCCTTCTTATTTCTGCTTTCTACCAATATACTTTCATTCCAAGTACTCTTCAACGTCTTTTATTAATTCTTCGTTTTCGGAGAAAATTGCATAATTTCCTATAATTTTATTTGGAGTTACTTTCATTCCGTTTAATGAAATGTTTGATATATCTTTTTCTGGTGAAAATTCATATATTTCTGTCGTTTCCAATGTTTCTAAATTGTAATATCTATACCCATTTATTGCGCCTAGAGCTTCGGCAAAGCTTTCACCATCGCCTTCCTTTGTGATATAGCCTTCTGCAACTAAAAAATCAATCAATCCATCAAAAGTTTTTGCTTCTTCTGACACTTTTTTATTAGCAGTATCTGATTCATTTTCACTGCCGGTAGCTGATGAAATATCCTTTGTCTCTTCCAATGATTTTCGGTTTTCATTATTTCCTGAATCATTGTTTCCGCACGCAAACGCACTCACAGATAATACACATGTCAGTAAAATTGTTAATAGTTTCTTTTCCATTTCCCAATCCTCCTATAGATTTTTATTTTTCACATATTTTACCATATAATAATAAAAAATACCATATTATGTTGCAAAGCATACCTGAACCCAAATTTTTATTATTCACTTGAAAATCTTTTGCTGATGTGCTATATTAAGCATAGAAAAAGGGAAAGCCATAGAAGCGGCTCTACCCACAAACAGTTATTACTTAACGCTTATAGCGTCAGCCGTCACTACTGCGAATAGTGGCGGCTATTTCTTTTTTCCCTTGTAAATCTGATAAATCAAATTTGCAAGGGCAACAACGAGTATACCGATCTGGATTAAATCCTGATATGTAACATACATTGCATCGCCCTCCTTTCTTTCGTCTGGAGGGCTACTTAAACCCTCCGATGAAACAAGAGGGGCAAAGCCGCCTTTGGCTCTATGGTTTTCCCATGTACCAAATCATATCACATTCCATTTATAACTGCAATAGCACATCAATTCGCATTTTTCTTTCCCGGAAGTCTTACAATCTCGCACTTTTCTTTTAAAATAACGATTCCGTCTTTATTCTTTTTTACAATGGCATTAAGCCCTTTCTCTGCAATCTCACGGGCGGTCTTGCCGATTTCCTTGTCCGTCACCCTATCACCTCGCTTAGCAGTGCCTGATACTCGTCTTCCTCTTTCTGTTCTTCCTTCGTCTTTGGAGGCTTTAAGAGTACCAAATCCTTATTTTTGTGTAAAAACTCCCTTTCGTCCTTGTCGAGTTTTTTATGATTGTTCAGTTTGTTCCTTATTCCTGCGACATATGAAAAGCTTCCCTCTCCTACCTCCCTGAAATATCCAAGGAACGTCCACCAGTGCAGATATTCCAGTTCCCTTGTCTCCATTCCTGCAACCTTGTTGACTGCGGAAAATATCATCTGTTCATCATGTACCCAGTCGTATACTGGAAGTTCCGTTTCCTTCTCCTGCACGTTACCGGCAGAGATGAACCAGTTAATCTGTCGCATGGATTCCTCTATATTAAATCCGTCCTGTGCCGCCTGCAGCACATCATCAGCGCATGAAAAGTCCTCAAACAGCATGTAAATTGCCACAATCCATTTTTCGTTCTGCGTTAGTTCCGGATCCTGGAATGCTTCAAATATCTGGAGGACATTGCGGTAATCGGTACGGATAGGATAATTCACGCCGCCTACCTTCAATGCCTCCGGCAGCGCTCCTATCATTTGCTGCCCTTTCTTTTATGCTCCTGCGGCTGGTATTTTGCCATTCGTGCCTTTGACAGTCTGTCGCGTTCCTTTATCTTTTTGTCAAACAACTTTTCCATTTCTGGTGATATTTTCTCAAAGAAATCAATGATACAGTCTGCGTCAGGAATAAAATCTGGGATTTCCTCATAAATATCGTGGAAATACTTTCTGGTCGTTCCATCTCCAAAAATTCCGTCAATCGTCTTTGTTGCATCAGCAGAAAAATCAACATTAACCTTTGAGATGGCAACAGTCTTTTCCATTACGGCTGTAAAACCGTCCTGACCTTCGTATTTCTTTTCGATTTCCTCAATCTGTTTCGGAACGGACTCCGACAGATCCACTATGTGCTTGTATCCTGCCACGAAGTTATCAAACAGTACTGGGGAATCAAGCGATATTGCCACATAATCCCCATGCTCATTCAGTTCAATTTTTGTCAGCTTCGCGCCGTGTTCATTGATTTTTACTGTTTCAATATTTGCTCCCATACTTAACATCCTTTCCAAATCGGGGCGCGATGGAAAGGAACGCACCCCGATATATTAAGATTTTTTCTTAATACCTATAGTTACTTAGTCACTCGAACTGCCGCCGCCGGACTTGCCTGTGCTCTGTGTGGACGCGCCTGCCGCTGTGCCGGGTGTAAATGTCGGCTTTCTTTCCGCCACCGACACGGTCCCTTCTGTCCTGCCGCCACCATTTGGGCTGACATTGAACGGAATACCGAATGCCGCCGTATCTCCGCCGTATTCCTGCGGAATAACTGTCACCTCTTCCATCCACGCCTTACCCGTCAGTGTCTTGTTGTCCGACAGGTTTACCGCCTCTGTAAGCACCGCTTCAAGCAGGTATGCCTTTGTGTGCTCCTCATCATTCCTTCTGTTCATGGTGATGTCCAGCAGATTCTCATAAATCGCGTCCTCCGTCCGCGCTGCGTATGTATCAACCGCCAGCTCCGGATTAAATCCCTTGTGGTCCGTGACGCTTTCCCCTATGATGTTCTGCTTTGTTTCAATGTCCGGATTTAATGATGTGGACATTGAATCCGTATCCTTGCCAAGCAGTGTCCAGTCTTCCTTGTCGAATGACAGCCACTGTGCAAGTGCCGCTCTTGGTAATTTTGCCATAATATTCTCCCTTCTTAATCTGCTTCATATTCCATTACTGCCGCTGCCACATAGACAGTACTTTTATCCTGCCCGGTATCGTCCTTATACGGGACTGTGTTGGTTACAGTAATTTTTGTTATTGTTCTTCCTCCCGTCAGCAGCGGTAAATCCTTTGTGTTCTCCAACCACCGCATAATCCGCCCGACAAATGCCTGTGAATTGATACGCTGCGGTGAAGTCCTGGGGTCACTCTTATACGCTACTCGGAAATCGACTTCTGCGGTAAACCCACCCAGTACATTGTGACTTTTATACCGCCCTCCATCTACAAACACTGCAAGCGACAAACCAGATTTTAACTCGTCATACTCCGCCGTCACATCCGGGTCAATCTGCTCTTTCGGGAACTGCTTCACCAGTTCCCACAAGGCTTTTTCGATAATGTCATATTCCGTTGCGCTTAACGGTTCGATTTTTGTTTGTTCGGGCATAGGCTACTCCGTTTCTTCTTCGGAAATAGGCGCTCCGCACGCTCCAAAATATGAATATCCGACAACCTTTTCCTGCATCTTATGATACAAGCCAAGATATGTCTTTGCCGGAAGTGTAAGCAGTGCTTCATTCAAAGCCTTTACATCAATCTCCGCATCTGTTTTAATGCGGATTTCTCCGCCTCCTGCTATAATAATTGGTATTCCATTATCCATCATTTTCCTCCAATCTCAAACCTCGGTATCAGCGTATACACATCCACCGTATCAACGGTGTACGCATATCCGTACTTATTTTTCACATGCTCAAAAAATCCGCCGGAATAAATGTCGCTGTCAATCATGCCCTCTGGCAAATCCACATCAATCCCCAAATCAGCCTTATTCACAATCACAAAGAAATCCTCGCCCTTATTCAGCGTGAAGTTTTCAACCATTTCCTCCGTTGTCAGCTTCACCCACACTGGCGGCGATTTGTAAGGCTTTGGCAGATTGGCATTCGGTATTTTCACCACGCACACACTGGCGTTTTCCATGCCGCTTGCCTTGATGTTTGCGCCCTGCGTCAGCTCCACACGCACATTGTCAAACCGTGTGCCGAAATATTGTTCTGCTTCGTCTGTTTTGCGAACGTAGCGGTTGTAGACGATTACGCTGTCAAAATAGCCTATTTCCATGATTACCCACCCCCTAAGTCGATTTTCCCACTCATAAGGTCGGGCAATAGTGCGTCACGGAGTTCTGTCAAATAGCGGTTTTCCTCATTGTTCAGATAATAAATGTGCTGTTTCCATGTGTTCAGTATCATCATAAGGACGCTTGACAGAATATCCTTGCTGTTGTTCTCGAACTTGATTTCGTTCTTATACTTTGACGCTGTGAAATAATTCTGCTTCGCCAGAGGTTCTGCTCCAAGCTGATTGAGTAGGTCGTTCAATCCACTGTCTTGCTGTTGGTCTTGCTTATAAAGTTCAACATTAAATCCGAGTGTCTTTGCCAAACTCTCATTGATTGTCAGCTTGCAAGCGTTCTTTTCGGCGGTTATGCGGTTAATGTCTGCCACTATCTCCGCATACTCTCTGTGCTTGTACTCCTGCTCTTGAAACTCTATGTATCTTCCCGGAACAAGAATAAAATCATTTTCCGATATGGTCTGCACTGATACCGACTTCGAAAATTCAGGAATAGCGGACTGATTAGAAATACTGTCAATAGCTTTCTGCATTTGTTCATCAGTGAAAATCTTGACCTCTTTCTTGTAAGTTCGGTTTTCGTGGCTCGCACCGCCAAACTGCCCGTTCTGTTCCCTTTGCTCTGTTTCGTATGTCTGCCACATATCCACAAAAGAAATATGTGTTGTGCTTTTCTTCTGATTGAATACGATAATACAAGTCGGAATACTCGTTGCTTCAAACATTTTATCAGGGCAAGTTATAACCGCTTCGATTAAGTTCTGCTCTATCAGATACCGCCGTATCACCTTTTCTTGTGCGTTGTCCGTTGACAGAACGCCGCAAGGAAGTATCATAGCCGCCTTGCCTTTGCTCCGCTCTAAAGCTGTCAGAATAAACGCATAATTGGCATTGCTTTCCGGCGGCAATTCGCAATCGTTAAACCGTGGCTGTAGCTGTGCGAATGGCGGAAACTTCCACTTCATGTTATACGGTGGATTGGATATACAAGAATCGGGTATCTCAAAATACACCGTTTCTGCAATCTCCGTAATCGTTCCGTACTTCTCGCCACGCTTGACCGTGTACCTCGTGAATGTTTCATCTTGCAAAGCGTCACCGTTTATCACAAGTGCGTCAATGTTACGAACCGCCAAATTAAACAGCAATAACGGAATAACCTTTTTGTCGTACTCATAACAGACAAAATGTAAATCATGGTTAAGATTCCATTTTTGAATTGTCAACGCTCCGCTTCCGGCACACAGGTCATACACACTCCGTTCATGGTCTGTTTCTGTCAACTTTCCGACAAATCGGGCAAGTGTCAGCGGTGTATAGTCTTGCATTTTCTCTTTGCGGTCGGCTTCGTAATACTGGAAGATTTTCTGCAACCAGTCCACCGACAAATCGCCGACACATTCGGCAAACTTTTCCATGTACTCATGCTGATTTTCAAGGCAGACAGAAAGCAGCTTGTCCGACAGTTGGGAGATGTTTTCAATCTCGAATAATTCGGTTGTTTTCTCACAAAGTTCTTTTAACTCCATGCTTTACACTCCCTGCGGTTCTGTTGGCTCTTCCGGCTTATCCTCCGGCGGTCTGCTTATCGGCGCATTTCTGACCGGGTAGGGGATTCCGGCATATAAGAGATTTACTCCGTTGGAATCAGTTACGCCTGTCAATCCGTCCTGCACCATGCCATAAATAGTAGTGTCTGCAACCTTTTTATCCTTTGCCGCTTCTGATATGGCGGTACTGGCAGAACCGTTTGCGGAATACCCGATACTCTCACTCCCGGACGATATGGAAGTGATAACCTTTCCCTTGACCGTCCCGTCAGCCTGCGCCACCGTCCCCATGCTCTCCATAGCGGAGGCATTGTAGGCCTCGATTTGCCACAAGAAGTCTGCCAGTTCGCAGACACAGTCCTTGACCGCTTCAATGCTGCGCTCATTGGTTGGAAAGGCAAATAGCAGTTTGTTCCCGGTTATGCAGTCAATCCTGCGCTCTGCCCTCCGTCCAAATCGCTTGAAATCGTCCGCAGACATTTTGCCGCCGTATTCGGTTGTGTAATAGGTGTAGTCTGCGTACATAGTCTTATCCTCTGGTGATAATCCGCGCAATCGGAATAGCCTTGATCGGGAAGTATTCCTTGCTGTTGCCACTCTCGTTGCTGTTTGCCAGTTCCCAGTTTGTGCCGGAAGAAAGCTGTGCGTCGGTCGGGGAAATGATTGTCGGTGTCTTGAAGCTGATACCATACGGGGAGAAAATCTTTCTCTGCCTGCTCCACAGCGTTGTTTCGCCGCCGTTCTTCGGCTCGTTCTCGGACATGGAGTAAGGCTTCTTTGCGCCGACATTGGTGTACTCGATTGCTCCTGTGCCGAAAACGTAGGTCGTGTATGCGGTGTATGTATATCCGTCGCCCTTGCCGCTTGCGCTCTCCGGCACTTCCACCGTTTCGGTTGGCATATTGTCGTCTACCAGCAGCGTGCGCCCGTTCAGCGTGGCAAGCGTCAAATCACGTTCAATGCCCTGCGCATCCGTGTACTTCATGTACGCCAGCAGCTTGAGGTTTTCCAGATTCGTAGCAATCTGCGAATGTACGATTGCAAGGGAAAACTTCGCCTTGTTGTCGCCCAGTGCTTTCTGGATGGCGTTGTTCAGCGTGGTTTCACTGAATTTGTTGTCTGTCGATTCTCCGGAAATGTCCAGCGTGTGGCCGTTGACAAACTCAAGGTTCTTTGCCCCGGTCATGGAAAACACGCCCTTTAAGGTTGCAAGGATTGTCCTCTGGTCGATGTCGTCCCAGTACTCCGCGATCTCCTGCGCCGCCGGAAGGAAGTCTTCCCCCGTGATGTCGGAAGAAAAGTCTTTCTCTGTCCATCCATGCGCACGACCTACAACAATGCGGCTGTGGGTGTACGTCTTGCGGCTGTCTGCCGTAATGTCTGTGTTGCCGTCGTAATTGTCTGCTTCACCTGTGATTCTCGCTTTAATCGGCACTGTGATATAGTTGCCGCCGGTCTGGTCGGGCAGCATAGACGCATACTGTGGTTTCTCCACAATCGCGCCGGACTTTAAAAGTTCGTTGCGGTTGAGGTTCTCCACCCGGTCAACGTATGCGCCGAATACCTCGCCATTAAAATTTTTTGCATCAAATAATGCCATGTGTTACCTCCTTACATGAACTGCCGGATGTCCAAATCCGGGTTCTCATTCTTCATCTTCATCAGTTCAGACGGAGAGACTTTCTTTCCTGAAGGATTACCTCCGCTCAACGGGCCTGTAAACGGTTTTGCCCGTCCTGCCTCAAGCTGCTCCTGCTTCTCGTCAACAAAAGCGGTTGCGTCCTTCTCCTTCATCTGTGCTAGCAAATCAGACAGGCCTAAGATTTTGCCGTCCTTTAATTTCAGGCCGGCTTCTCTGATTTCTGCCATGATTGCCTTTTTCGCCGCTTCAGAAGTAAACTTATAGCCGCTGATTTCCTCTTTCAGAGCGTCCTCAAAGTCTCTCTGCTCAATCTTTGCCGCATAGTCCTTTTCAGCGTTCTCCGCTTTGGTTTTCCATGTCGCAAGCTCCGTCTGCATGGTTTCAAGGTCAACACCTTCAAACTTTTTCAGAGTTTCCTCCGCGGTTTCTGCTCTCTGCTTCCAGTTGTCGCGGTCTGTTTCCAGCTTGTCTGTCACTTTGGAAATCTCGCCCTCGCTTTTGTAAGTCTTGCGAAACTCCTTGTTAAATGCGTCTTTCTTGTCCGCAGGAATCTCAACACCTGCTTCTTTCAACATCCCAAAAATATCTGCCATAATGTCCTCCATACATGTGTTTATACAGCTCTGTCCGCTGTTGTGAGTAAGCGTGTATACTGCGCCCAGTAATCGGAACTTGTGGATTTGAACCACCGGCACACAGCTTATAAGGCTGTCGCTCTAACCAGACTGAGCTAAGTTCCGGGAGGTGTGCCCACCCACAAGGGCAGGCACCAGGAAATAGGGAAATAATGCACCTGCGCCATAGACCGCCTGCAAGCAGACAGCATAACCACAAGCACACAATGCACCCGTGCGGAATCGAACCGTCTTTACAGCACCATTACTGACGGATGCACCCTCTTAGGAGGGTTAGGATTTATCAAATAAAAGTAGTTGTCAAAATAAAAATGCCAGCAAACACGATTTCTCGCATCTACTGGCACTGAAACTTTGTTACTGGCACTAAACTATTTTACAATTTTAAACATCTTCATCTTTTCAAATTTTGGCTTTTCGTTTTCATGGTAATACACATCAATACTGCATTTCCGTGTTTCCAAATTCAGCCAATTTATTTGTATAACGGTAAATTCTATTGTCTTTCCGTTATCCTCGCATAAAATCTTTTTATCGTATTTGATAATTGGAGTTTCGGGAGAATCAGCATCAATATTGATAGTGATTTTTGTCCTTATCATCTTTCCTCTCGGCTCATTCTCATATAAAAGACAATTATCATGGCCTAAACAGCATTTACCGCCTTGCGTATAATGCTTTTTGCATGTAAAACATTCACTGTCTTTCATTCCCCCACCGCCTTACTCTCCATATCCTTAATATCCATAACCGTTTCCCTCTTGCACTTCGGGCAGAACACAATAAGGTTTTTCGCCTCCGTGTCCGGTCTGATTTTTGTGCGGGTTTTCCCTCCGCAGATGGGGCAGAGTACCCACTTTTCTGTCATGCCCTTTTGTTCCATTCTTCAACAGCCCTCTTTCTGTCATCATGCAACGGATTTATATCGCCGCTATCCGTCAAGGAAAACTCAACTTTATATCTCTTTGGCAATTTTGCTCCGCAATCCTCACATTCGATTTCAAAATCAAATCCAACTCCATGATGCGAAGACGAATTGCTGATTGTGTTAAATACCGCTTTGCCGCCGCAAAACGGACATTTCTTTAATTCTTCCATTTCCATATCCCTCCCGATTTCCTATATCATAAAAGCATTGATACCGCAGGGGGCGCTTCGCGTTTGTCCCTGTCTTTGACTATATTCAGTGCCTTTCGGTCTTGCCTTATGTCGTGCCCATTTCTCAATGCCTTTACTGGCTATATTGTACCGCAGTTTGGCGCGGAAGTTGTACCAAAATAAATCCTATTTTGATACCCTCTCATACCGTTTTTTCAATAAATTCTGGCAACCACAATAAGGGCAATCAGTAGCATCATAATTTTCGTTTCCATAAAAAAGACTTTTAATATCTTTAACAGCATAAACATTTTCCTTGTTTATGTTAAGCGGGTGATTACATACCTTACAATTTAACTCTTTAATTTCCATTTCCTTATCCTCCAAATATTATTTTGCGGTTTCTGACAGGGGAAAACTCCCCTATCAGAATTATTTTGTTTTCGACAGGGCAGTGACCGCTTGCTCCTATCTAGCGCAGAGCGACTACGCAACTGTGGATAGGCAGGAATCGAACCTGCATATTAGGCACACTATAGCCACGGAGATTTGCACTCCTTTTCGTTTCGGATTGCCCCTACTCCGGCTCTACCATTAAGCTACTATCCATTGTCCATTTTCTGTCTGCAAGGACTGTGCAGGAAGTCTTTCCCAATCTGCCAAACCAATCAAGAGATGGTTTACTCTCGCACGTTAATCTTCGGTACGGTGTCCAAGTTGCGATAAATCCCCGCCCTATCGTCTATCCGAAAGTCATAGCCTTTTCGTACGAATCGGCGTACATTCAGTACATTTACATGATAACATGCTTTGAGAAATTATTTGTACCAAATTAAAGCAAAAGAGCGGCATCGCTGCCGCCCCTTGTCGTGGGAAATTTTTTCTTCTATTGCCTGAATAATATATTTATTTAGGCTCATTCCTACCTATTCTGTCGCCGCCTTGTACCGTTCATTAACCGGTGGAAGATTATACTTTTATAAGCCCCTTATTGATTCAGATATACACCCTTCTGTCTCGCATTTTACAGAAACAGAATTTCCATATCTTTTATAAAGCAATTCCTTTCCACAACGAGGACATATCACTCTTTTATCTGGATTTTTCATCTTATTTTCAATAGCACTATACTCATTCTGTGTCATATCCATAGATTAATTTCCTCGCTTTCTTATTATATTTTGCTGAAATTCCAGCTTCTTTCGCCCTGTCGTATGCATCAAGCATCAACATTCTTCGTTCTTCATCAGATAATCCAGGAGCATTAATAGCAGCAGAATAACTTGCTCTAAATTCATCCCTCCAATCTCCAACTTCAAAATTTGAAGGGTCATGTTTCATATGACCATAATACTCATGTGCAAGAACCGCCCGTTCGCTAAGTAAATCTCTGTTATTATAAGACGTTTTATCCGGGAATATATCTCCTCTTATATTGATAACTTTCTTCCTGTCAGAAAATCCCGTTTGAAATCCCGTATTATAACTTAAAACATTTCTTGGTATCTGCAATTCATCTGCATATTGATTAATTCTCTCAATCTGCTTGTCGTCCAAAATATTAAGCGGACTTTTTCGCATACCATTTGCCATGTTTCTATTATTATTTATTATATCATCATTTCCGGTTATTGCAACAGCATCTGACTTATTGTTTACGTACCTCTTTGCTCCCTGATTCGCTTGCTTTGTCTGCTCCTTGCCAAAATCAGCCACCTTTATGCGGTCATACTGTGGTTGTAAATCGTTCGCCTTACAAAAGTCGTTATATGCCTTGTTCTGTTGCGTCATACGGAAAGCTATTTGGTCATACTCTTTTTGCAGTTTATCAACGTCCATATCCTCGCGCGGATTATTTATCTGTTCTTCCTTTTCAATCAGCTTACACTTTGTGGCTCTGATAGACCGCTCCATGTACCGTTGTTTTTGTTGGAGTTCGTAACGCTTGCGGTTTTCCTCGCTGTCGATTTTCAGATTTCCGTTTTCGTCCATATAAGGATTGTGTAAACGCTTATCCCAAGGCTTGTGTGAATGGCGGCAGTTGTACCCATGCAGTCCAAGAGGATCCACTACTTTTCCTTGCCCGGTTCCCGGATCCACATCATATCCGGTAGATTCTAAAAGATTAGGATAGCCAGGCTCACTCCCTCTTATCCGATAGACTTTTCCTTGCCAGTCCGCATGAGAAGCAAGTTCCGGTTGTCCTTTCTGCGCAACTCTCGCCCCCAAATGCGCCGATACAAGCACATATTCGGCACCAGCCTCTACTATGTACTGATTCGTTACCTGTGCCGCTGTCTGGTTCATACTCGTTACCACACAGCACCGCACCGCCGCCTCGAGTGTCCTGCGTGTGCCGCTCGGATAGTCCACATATATCCCCCGTCCAGCGTACCTATCCAAAATATCACACACCGCCGACGAATAGCTTTTCACACCTGCCGCTACCCTCAAATCAGCTTCGTCAAGCATATTGATAAGGTCAATCTGGCTTTGCTTCATGGTGGTGCGTGTGAGGTTCGTCAGCTCCCCTAAACTCTTTTTATATTCTGCGTCCATAACACGGATTACAGCGGCATTTTCAAGCGGATTCGATAATTCTATGCCTAACTGCTTTAAAGTTTCTCTATCGTCCTCCCACGATGTCAGGACGGCATTTTGTAGGAGGGAGCAGAGTTCTTTTCTTGTCATCCCTGTCAAGGTCTGCAATTTCTTCTCAATCGCCGCTTGGCTTTCGCCCATCTGCTGTAATTTCCAGATAAGTCGGTCGGCGGTTGCGGTCATTTCTCCGGCAGAGAGCAGGCGGCGTGTTATGTCTTTGAGGATAAAATCTTCTAGCTGGCGGTAGAGTTCAAGAAGTCTGTCCTCTTTGTTCGTGAAGTAGTCCGGCGGCAACATCAGTCCTTTACTCTCTTTCCTAAAATGTACTGCCACCTTGAAATTCCGTGCTTTTGAAAATACCCTTTACTGTGTTCCCACCTAAACCACGCGCGTATAGGATATAGTAGCACATAAATAATGGGGTATAAAATTCCAACCGCCCAGTACAAAGCATATTCTTCATTTATCTGCGTCAAAATCAAAGTAATTGCACACATGGCAATATAAGTTATCAACACTATCCAATACCAATCCATTCCCCTACTCCTTTCCTGCCGTCCTCTTGACTAAATCTATCCAGTCCTGCTAATCTTGTCCGGCTATCTCCTTTACTTTCTTCACCCACTCGTCCTTGTGGTCTTTTTTAGCCGCCTCGAAAAATTGTTTTGTTGCGTCTGGGTGCTTATCTTTAGAGAATTTCATTTCTTTTCCAGTCGGATGTTTTTTAGGCGGAGACCAATACCCCGTTATCTCCCCGGTTGTTTCATCTCTTATGGGAATATTCGGGCCATAAACTTTCCCTTCATAGACATAGTGAGCATATGGCGTATTATACATAATTTCTCCTCCTGCAATTCCTTGCGGATACTCAACACTTCCTGCCAATGCGCCTTGATTGAATGGAATATATGGGTCAGTCTGCGCTACCACCATTTCATTCAATGCAATCTGGGCCTCTCGCAAATTCTTATCTATTCGCTTTGTGTCGATATTTATATCAACATTCCCTATGTGCTGTCTGATTCGCATAAAACCACTCTTTCTAACAATTATTTCGGCAATGGAACAATCTGCACTTGCGGACAATCATAGCAGGATTATTTGCCTTGATATACCATTTGGGTGGTCTTAGTAAAAGCCGCTCGTGTTCTTCAATCTTTTCAAAGACTTTCTGTAATTTATCCGCAAGTTCTTCTAAAGCTTCCACAAGATTCTGAAATGCTTCGGCTATTTTATCTGAGTATACACGTAATGTCATTTCATTCCCCCCAGAATGTTCCGTTACTCGCCCCGCAAAAATCTTTTCCGTAAAGTTCAATATCCAAGTGCGTTATTGCATAATTTTTGCCTTTGTGGACTGCGCCTTTGCTATCTGTGAAATCTTCTTTCTGGCTTATTTTCGTATAGGTCGATACAACGCATACATCAATTTCTTCATCTCCCAAAATCAGTTTCCCAACTCTCCCTGACTTTAATATTATTTCCTGTATATTCTTCACTTCTATTCCTCCCCAAATAATCCTGCATTTTCTTTTTCTTTCTTTTCTTTTTCTGCCTGTATTGCTTTTGCGTCCTTTTCACTCATTCCCTCGTAATTTACATAGTATCGCCAAAGAGGGTAATTTCCCGTTTGAACATATTGCCAGTGTCTAGCTCTATCCTCTTCCCAATTGTAAGTTATATCACCAAAATCATAATTAATCTCATACACTCCAACCGGTGCAAGGCTGTATATATCTGCATACTTGTCCAGCGCATAGATAAGACCGTCCGTGGCCGTCTGGAAACTGTCTCTTATCTGCTTTATGTACTGTATGGTCTCCCGGTCGTCTGCCTCCACCTGCGTAGCCGTCACATGCCCCGTCCTGCCATTTAGTACAAACTGCCCCGTGCTGTACCCACACTTCACGCCGACAAGGTTCAGAAAATGGTCTATGCCGCTCAATCTGTCTGCCGTCTGCAATGCTGGGTTTACTTCGTGGTATTCGTCCCCCATTGTGCTACCGGGCAGAATATGTAAATACCTCGGCAATGGTTTTCCTGCCTTATCAACCGCCCCATTTGCTGTATAACGGCTTCTGACAGGCTTTCCTGGTTCATCAATCAGTATGTCTCCGGCAAATACCTTTTTTTGGCTGTCAAATATTTCATCTTCCAACCGCGTCCATGCAATATCCAAAGACTTTAACTCCTTCTGTGCGTTGGAGAAGATAGACACGCCAAGCGAACTACCCATATCAATATTGTTTGATATGGGTATTTTAAAGACGGAGAAAAGCGGCTGTTCGATATTCTGATAGGCAGAATCCTCTTGTAAGTTCGCCCATACCGTTTCACTCATGTCGCACTCTTTCCCAATCACATCTTTCCGCTCTGACTTATAAGTTTTGTTTGTAATCCGGTATATCCGTATATCCTCTGAAATATCCTCAAACCTATGGTATTCAAGGCGTGTGTAATACCACTTGCTGTCCGGCCCATGGTGCGTGTCATGGAATATTCCACCGTCAATCTTTCCGTCCGTCTCATGTGTCGGCCAGAAATCCCACGGCATGACATAATCAATGCCCTTTCCGTTCGGCTTCAGCACGATATAGCCGAACGCGCAGGCTTTCTCGCATTCCTCGTTCTTCATACGGGTAATATAGGATTCCATAAAACCATTTATCCAGTCCGCCCGTGCCGAACCCTCGACAGTGATACCGAGTGCCAGTGTGGTAAGCCGCGCTGTTTCATTGCACAGCTTCTTGGCAAAGTTAAAGGACTCTATATCAACATTCCCTCTATCGTCCGGCAGTGCCCAGTTCGGCTTGCCCTGATAGATATTCACCCAGTCAGTAAGCGCCGCTTTCATTACGTCACTTTCGATTGTTTCAACACCAAATTTTTCTTGTGCTTCTTTCTGCCACAAACTGTCCCACCACCTTTTTATTGTTTGAATAATTCCCATGTGCGCCACCTATCCGAAAAAATCTTTCGATAATCCTTTATCATCAAATACCTCTGCTCCGTCCACTGATGCTGAAATAATCGGATATCCCAAATCATTTGTATTATTCATAGTATGAAGCAAAAGAGACAGAATGTCGTTTCTGCTTTCATCATCAATCTGAATTTTAATATCAAGTGTTCTCATGCGCTGTTACCTCTCCTTAATGCCATAGGACTAATCGCATACCTTGTCGCATCAATCCAATGGTTATTTTTATCTGGATATGCCGGTATGACTTCCCCGTTTGTATCAACCTCTAACTCGTATTCTATAAATTCTTTATACAGTCTCGGCGTTCTGCGCGGGTCTATGACATGTCTACGGCATTGCAACCACTCCATTGTATATTTTACAGAACCGCCCCACTGGCTCATGCGACCAACCTCTGCTGCTCTCGCCGGAAGTCCTTTATCCCTAAAATCAACTGTACTTTCGTTTTCATCTGCGCCACAGATTATCCGATAATCGTCATAGCCTTTTGCCTTAATCTGTGCCGCCATATCTGCCACACGGATTTTACATCCGCCCATCTCGTCAATATAATACAGCGTTTCCTTGTTCCTGTTGTACCCAATTCTGACAAATGCTTTCGGGTCTGGATACCACCCCCAGTCCTGCCCCTGATAGATACGCTCCATATTGGCGATTTCTTCGTCTGTAATCTCCCGTATCTCGATAAACTCAAATACCGTTGTTCCAAGTCCTACCGGAATACCCAAATACTCATGCTGATAGGCTTTTGGATTTGTTTCTTTTAAATGTTCGGCATCATCTATAAACTGCTGTCCTAACCACTCACGCGGAACTGTGGTATAGTCTGATTTATGTCGCAGTGCGTCCACTCTTGGCTCATTAACATACTGGTTTGCCCAGTTTGCATTCGTGATGGGAGGATTGAACGACTTAAACACCACAAATTTACTTCCGCCACGGAGTACCGACTGCTGAACGGTTCGGATTTCCTCAATTCCGGCAAACTCGTCAAGCTCTTCAAACCACAGATACTTGAAATATCCATGTGATACCTTTATGGACTTTGTTTTCTTTGCCTTGTCCAGTCCGCGGAACAATATCTTTTGCCCGGTAGGCTTATAAACGAACGAAAGAGGGCTGACCTTTGCTTCCCACAAATCAGTTGCCCCCAGTGCATCAATCCCCCACTGTATCTGCTCATATACGGATTCACGGAGTGTCACAGCATATTTACGGAATATTACAGCATTCGCCATCGGGTCCTGCATCATGCCTAGCGGTATCTCCACGCCGATAAATGATGATTTCGTACTGCCTCTGCCGCCGTAAAGGTCATAGTATGTATGTTTGCCCTCCAGTATATCCCAATGGACAGAATAGAAAGATGGAGCGATTATATCAGTCAGTAGTATTTGGTTTTGGGATGTTGTTGATGATTGTAATTCCCCCATCTGTTTTACTATCCTTTATATCACAAGTCCTCTTTGCCAGTTCAACAGCAGCTTTGATTTTCGTGTCAAGTGAAGCATCCAGCCCGAAAGTGTCCTTTTCCTCTCCATTCATTACCCGTGTGAAGAATTGCATCACTTCATCGCCGGATGCGATCCGCTTTTGTTCGGCTGGGGCGGTGCGTTCTTTGATGTATTCCAAAATGTCTAGTTTTGTCAAGTTCTCACTGCCTATCTGCCTAGCGTTCTTTTTGGAATACCCTGCCTTGATAGCCGCCTCCGTAGCATTCCCCGATATTATGTAATTGTCCGCAAATGCTTTCTGCTTTGGAGTTAGCTTATCCATGTTCCACCGCCCATACAATCACCGATTTTATTCAATGCCACCGGATTTTACAATTTCCTTTGCCTTATTAATGTCAATCCCAACAGCATCTTCATAGTCATACCCTTGGTCTGTTGGGTATATAAGCTCTATATTTTGGCTATCTCGTTCCAACCGCTCAACAACCCTATCAACGTCATAGGCGGTAGGCTGTGAATCAATCATTTTTCTAATGCTGAAATATTCTGCTTTGTCATCAAGACCATTTGTCCCTGTATAACATAGTTTCAGTTTATCCGCATCAATCAATCTCATTTTCCCTTACCTCATTCCATTTCTCCGCAAACCACTTCAACACTTCCACCTGCGAACAGCTATTCAGCAGTTCCACATCTTTCTCCGACATTTTCCCGTTTTTCTTACGGTACGGCTGTTTCTGCGTGATGCGGTAGCCGGTAATCATGCGGTTCTGCTGTTCGCTGTAGAATTGGTATGTGTTGATTTTATAGATATAGCCGCGCTGTATCAGTGCTTTTTGGAGTTTGTTTATTGTTGCTTTGATGTTCATAATTTTTTCAATACTGCTTCGGCTTCTTCGCGAGAGAGAAAAGCCCATCTTATTCCTACTTTTTCATATTCAGTATCACCGTCTGTAAGTATATACAGTCCATCTTTCTGTATGGCAATCCCGACAATCGGATTGCCTTCTCTTACTGTTGGAATTTTGTTTCCATCTTCATCTTCATCAGAAATCCAAAATGTTGTATCCCCAAGTTTGCAAGGCAGTTTCAGAAGTTTTCCTTGTTCCTCTAATTTTCTATACTTATACAGCTCTTGAATATCATTAATGAACTCTTTCCACTTATACAGAAGTATTCTCAAGCACCATGAATTTTCTTTGATGCATTGTTCCTCTAAGTCCTCGTATTCTGCCAGCTTCTCAATCGCAAGTCTGTTATTGCGATAATCCATTTCACAAGGCTCTTTGTCGATAGGGTTCTTATGTTCGTAGTCAATAAACCATATCATTCCGCTATCCGATTTTCTTGTTAATCTCTCCATATTCCCTTTTCCCTCCACAATCCACCATAAATCTAATGCTATTTTAAAGCATTTAGAGGAAATCGTTGTACCAAATTTAAGTTATTTCGTTTTCCTGCAATATATCTTCTATCTCGCTTATGTACTGTTCTTCGCATTTATACCAATGCTCCGTCCAATGACTTCCATAATCTCCAATAGGTTCCCGTATTTTCATAAGCATATAATAAAATCCGTCTTTTCCTAAAAACAGTTCTAATTCCATATTTCCAATCAGTTCGGGACATTCTGACTGGTATAAGTCAAAATCAATAGATTCTAATTCTGACATTTTAGGCTCATTGATTCTTTCTAATTCATCAAACCAATCTTGTGGAATGTCACTTACGTCTTCTAACACTCTGTTCATTTTCCCATCCTCCTAACCTCCAAATCAAATAAATGATAAAATAACCTCCGATACCCGTAAAAATCCGTCCGGCAGCACGCCATGCGCTCAATCTTCTTTAGCTCCCACATCTTCTGTAATTCGTCGTAGGAGAGGTTTTCCGTTACGCTAAGTAAAATGTACTCCGCAATATCTTTATTGGCTGTATGAGCCGCCTGACGTGCCACAGAATCATATCTGCCGGACTGTATGTATTCAGTTAGCTGTCTGTACCGCTCTTTGCTGATTCCGTAATACTGCCATGGATAACGGGGTGCTGACTGGTGCTTCTGCTGTGGCGGCGGCTCAAAAATGTTAAGTTGCCTAAAGCCGCTGTAATTTTCGCAAGCCTCTTTTTTTCCTGTGCAGTTTTTACGGTCACAGCATGTATTTAAGCATGTACGGCATAGACAGGTGTGACATTTTCTGTGCACTGCGTCACCCCCTTGTTATTTTGGTTCTGCTTCTCTTAAAACTTCATCAATGCAATTATTCCAACCTTTGTAAATTCCAAGAGTATATGCTGTTTCGCTTGTATGACGCGGCTCTGGTTTTCTTCCCGGAATATCCCGGAGTGGACACCAGTCAGGCTTTTCACATTCTCCGTTTACTTCTGTTATAAGTCTGTCGAGCGGCCTGCAAACTTCCGTACAGTCATCACTGCAAGGGCATTCTGCACAATATTCTGGTGTATCAACCACTAAAATAGATTTACTCATTTTTCCGTACCTCCGTTCACTTCTTTTCCGCAACCTTTACCTCATGAATAAATACTTCGATTGACAGCTGCCTAAATTATTTCATAACGGCATCCGACATATTTATCAGAATTTTCTATAGGGTAATAATACTCACCCTTATACCAATCTTCCCCAAGGGTAATCTGGTCGCAAAACTCTCCGTCTGCCGATTGCCTTATCCCTTGTGGCTTATCAGTGATAAATTGGGTGCAAAACCCTTCCAGTCCCTGCTCGTCTGTAAAGTATTGCTCTAACTCTTCATAAAGTTTATCAGCCTGTGTTTGTAATTTCTGATAGCGCTCCACCTTGTCGGCAATTTCCTTTGATACTTTCATGGTTTCACCTCTTTCTTATTTCCTGCACTGTCAGGATAAAATATTCCTTTCCGGGTTCTGCTCCCCATTCCTCTTTCCCCTGACCAACTGAAAGAGTACATTTTGCAGTGAATGACGGGGAATTTTTGCTGTAACCGTTGCGGAATATGATTTGTCTATGCGCATTACCGCCTATCAGACTGCCTTTCCAGGCGTTCCGAAATCTTGTTTCGTAATATGGTTTAATCTCCCGGTATTCCTCTTTCTTCTCCCCCGACAGAATCATGTCAAACCATTTCTTTTTTACTGGCAGTGTCAGCATAATCATCCTTCCCGGCGGCATTTTGCCCTGCCGCCACGGGCTGTGATAACTATTCTGGTTCTTCGTTTCAGGTTTCTTTTGGCTTTCCTGCCTGGTGTTTCAACCATTTTCATTAAACACTGTTATCCCTTCCCCACTGTTCCGCCATTGCTGCTGCAATACCGGGAAACGTCTTTGATGCCATCCTTGCACGGTATCCGTTCTTTACGGTTTTGCACCGTATTTCATACATCCACTTCTGCATCTTTCTTCCGTTTCCGTATGTAACATATTCCAGTTCCGGCATGTCCTTTACATCCGGCACAAGGCAGTCCAGCCCTTTCAGCCACAGGCATGTTCTTTTGCATGCATTGTCCCCGAACATCCACGGCTGGATTATCTGGTCCGGTTTTCTGTACATGGTTGACATGATTCCCACCGGGTTTTCAATGGCAATTTTTTTACAGTCCGCATTTACAAAGCGCATGAAGAAATCCATGCCCTGTTTCTGCCTGCCGTCTTTCTGCTTCTGTGCAAAATACCTTGCGCCCGATGCCGCCAGGTGCGTGCACGGCGGGAAGGCAATGATCATGTCCCACCTTCCGTCAGTCCTGTGCGCTGCACCGTCTGCCGTGCGGAAACCGCAGTCCCCGTCCAGCAGCGGCAGCACATCCCCCTGTATGTGCCATTCCGGGTGTCCGCCGGAAGGCTCCAGGATATCGCACGAATACGCTTCATGCCCCAGTTTGCGAAACTCGGTACAAACACGCTGGCTTTCTTCACATGCCACCAGGATTCTTATTTTCTCTCCTGCTTTATCCATCAACATCACCCCCTGGTCTGGTATTTAAAAGAAGATCCTCAAGGCTTCCGCTGTCATATTCACGCTGTGAAAAACCGCTGAAACTGTTTTTGCGGACCGCTTTTTTTTCTTTCCCGTCACGGTAGTTTTCATCCAGATAGTCCACGTATCCGCTGTTAAAAAATGTGCTGCCATTCTGGTATTGCAGATAATCAACGCTGTCAACATATCGTTTGTATCGTTCTATTGCCCTTGACATTTCCTCAAAACCGATTTTAAACAGCTTTGTTTTCTGTGTATCAGATACTCGACCCTTTCCTTTTTTGACTGGATACAGTTTCCAGAGTTTTTCAAACAGTGCCAAAGCGTCAGCTTTGCACATATTTTTTTTATTAACTTTACTTTCATTTACTTTACTTTCCTTTTGTGCCAGTGAATCGCTATTTACTCCGAGCGATTGACTATTCTCTCCTAGTGAATCGCTATTTACTCCGAGTAATTGACTATTTTTGCGTACAAAAACCACACCTTGATAATCTTCACTTTTTGAAGTATCAAGAAGCCAAAACTCTTTATAAATCTCTGTCCCCCTGCGGTTCTTACTCTTAAGGACTACGAGATAGCTTTTTTGGATACCCCTACTGGTAAGCACTCCCCACCTGTCAAACAGCCCTTTATTAAAAAGACCAATCTGCAAGCAGTAGTCCACGGTTTCCTTAACCGTACCAGCACCAACGCCCCCGCCCATCTTCCTTGCGGTAGATGCACATAAGTCGTAGCACCATTCGTAGTAGTATCCCTCACTTCCAAACGCCATCTGGCAAAGATAAAAATAGATACCAAACCCTGTCCATCCGTGGGCATCCAGAAGCTTGTCAATCTTCACATCATTGGAAAAAATGTCAACAGACCACCCGGCATAGTCAATCCTCTTTTTAGGTTTTCCTGCCATTCCGTCTCCATCCTTGTAATTCGGCAGCTTTCCCCACAAAACGGCCAGCATCGACGACACCAAACCGCCAGCAGTTACTTTCCTGCCATTTTTGCCGTCATATTCCACCTGCGTGGGAAGCATCTTTCCGACACCATCACGAGCAGAACGTTTACGGCATAACCGCTCTTAAATTTCTCTTATCAAAACTTCAATCCGTGGATTTTCCTTATCCACGTCAAAACTATCTGAAAAACCGACAACATACTTCCATCCATCGTCTTTTAACACCCCGGTACTCACAAGCGCGTCCTGAATCACCTTCCGTCCAAACGAAGAAATATTATCCTTATCGCGCCGCCTACTCGGTTCTACCCACGTGTACTCCATGAATACCGGCTTTTCAATCCTCACGCCCCTCATATACTGCCTGATTGCCACAGCAACAATAGTTCCGTTATCCGCTTTCATCTTCGCCCCTTTGTGGCGGTTTGTACGCTCTGCGGCTATGTAATCATTAAGGTTGTTAAGTGTGCCGGGGATTGTTAATAAATATTCCATATTAACCGCTCCAATCTAAAGCCTGACCACAGTTACCACAGTACTTAGTGCTTCTGTCCAAAAATACTGCTCCACACACGCACTTACCCTCATATTTTTCATAAGGTGTGGGCCTTGTGGGTATCTGCTTTTTCAATGCCCTAACTGCCACTTCGTACACTTCTTTCAAATTAGGAAGTTCCTTTTGCATCTGTTCGTCAAGTGTTAATATTTCGACTGCTTCTAAATCTGTCATAGTCCCTCCTTTCCGGCGGCAGATACCACCCACCGCCGATTCCGTGATATATCGCATGAACAAATACTACGGTTGATAGTTACCTAATTTTCTGCACGCTTCAATGCCTGTCCGCAAGCTACGCAATGAGAAAATCTTTCTTTCCGCTTGCAGCCGCATTTAGGACAAACCCACCCATCAACATCCCACTTTGATTCCATTGGAATTTGCTTTTGCAGGGCAAATTTTATAATATCGGTCATAGAGCGTTCTTTTAATCCGGGGAATATCTCTTTTAAACGCAGCACTAAATCTCCGATTTGCATAAAACCCTCCTACTTCTCCAAATATTCCTCCAGACAAGCCGCATAATCCACGCTGTCACGCTCTTTTGACCATTCATTCCAAAACTGTATAGTCTTACTCTGCGGCCGCTCCTTTGCAAGCTCCACATGGATTTTAAGCGGTATCGGGCAGGCATCGCCAACCACAAGGCAGTCACCCGGAGAAAACATGGTAGTCGTTTCAATCACATCTGCGCTGCCGGCCGGCATCATGCCTTTAATCATGCCCTTGTCGTTCTCATTGTTAAGTTTCATCACGATATAGTTAGCACACTGTGCCATAATGGTTTTATTCAGCTCTGACGGCCTCTGGCTTGCCACGAATAACGTGATACCGAACTTCCTGCCCTCTTTTGCGATATTCTCAAAAATCTCCACCATGCGACGCTGCGCCGCCGTAAGCTGAAAATCTGTCGGTATGTAAACGTGTGCTTCGTCACAGACAAGGGTTATCGGTCTTGCGTTTTTCTGCATGATCTGTATGTTGTAAATCAGCTTCGTAATTGCCCCGATAATCAGCACTGCTATGTCGTGTGGTATGCCGGACAAGTCAATGTTCTTTACCGGCTTGTCGCCGCCCATGATGCGGTTGAAGAATCTTTCAAGGTAATTCTCTGAAACATTCTCAAAAAGAAATGAGTATCGATTATCGTTGAATATCGTTGCTATGGTGTTAAAAACTCCCGTCAGTTTTCCGTTATACTCACCCTTGACAGTCTTGGCTTGTCCTGCTTTATCACCCGTCTTGTAAAATTCTCCCGTTTCAACCATTTCATCATTCAAATGCCTTACATAATGGGAAAATTCTGCAAAACTATAGTATATCGGCTTTCCCTCGTTACCGCCAGGGCACTGCATATAATACGCTTTCCTCAGCGCCGACATAACCACCGTACTATCCTCTTTCACTTTCAGCACATTCGCCGCCATATCTGCAAACCCAAGCATCCAGATAGGAAACGGCACTTCGCCCATTTTGATACTGTCCACATAGGAAAGTTTGCTGTACTCCCCGTGAATATCGAATATGACAACGTTTGCACTGGGCAGCTTTGCGGTTTCCTCCACTATCTTCGTGACGGTTTCAGACTTACCGCAGCCGGTATTGCCAACAATGCAGGAATGACGCTGGTAGAATTTGTTTCCGTCAAGGTATGCGTCCGCATCATATCCGGCATATTTTCCAATCTGAAAATGACCACTGTTTTTCAAAACAGAATCAACTGTAAGCATAACACCAAATTCATGCTCTGATATTTTCTGAATTTTAACGTCTGTACTTGGATAACGGTCTATCTGCTGCTTAAAGCTACCGTCAACCACGCTCCCCAAAATAGAGCACTCAATCACTTTCAAAGACGGCTGCTGCAGTTCCTCCATAATGGCGTTTTCGTCAATCTGCGTCTCCACATCATTGTCCGTAATGGCGGTTATCATGGTGACAAGCTCCACCTCTCCGTCTGATACGGATATGAGGTCATTCAGACGGGCGTTTTTAAACTCTGCATCGTCTGTCCTGATCTGTATTTTGCCGGGTAATATTTTTACAAGTTTCATACCTTAAATTCCTCCACATCCTTATTTGTGAACCCGTCACGTTCCACCTCTTCAACCTGTGCCTGGGTAAGTCCAAAAATATTTATCAGTACCCACGACATTTCCAGTACCCTCCCATGATCCGTACCCCCGTTCCCGGAAGATTCCAGCAGTCTGTTTGCTTTATAGTATCTTTTCTGATAGTCCAAGCGCTCCTTGTTCCAGGCTTCTCTTATTACACTCATTCCCTTCTCACTCCATTTCATCAATCAGAATTTTAATCTCTTTTGCTGCATCATCGTTAAGTTCCCCGGAATAAATGTCATACCACCTGGAAAATCTTTCCTTTAGTGTCAGGGCATTCGAAACCGGGAGTTCTTCAAGTTCCCTGATTCTCTGGGATATTTCCTCCTCCAGAAGTTTTGCAACTTTGGACGGGACCACAACCGGATTCCCTCCGTATGCCTTTATCTTCCTGCTCTGCTCCTGCGAAACAACCGGAATGGAATACGGCTGCGGGTTCTGCCTGTCAAATGCTTCCAGCAGAACCTCCTGCACCTTCTGAACATCCTTTTCGTAAGTGTTGTATTCGAAATTGTACACATCCCCGGCATCATCATTTACCATTCTGTTCACTTCATCAATCGGAATGTCACCATTCACCATGCCCTCGGCAATCATGCGGCAGGTAATTTCCCTTGCGTCAAATGAATCGCAAGCCTTTCTGTCACGCTCCAGCTTTATGTATTTGGGTTTAAAATTGTAACCATATTTTAAATCTGCATTGCAGTTCACAGACAATCCATTGACATACACTTTTCCTGCATAATCTTCATCTGTCAGAATTTCGCCATACGACGTATCTACAACGCTCATGCCCATATGATTATCTTCATCAAATTTCATCCATACATCAGACAATCCACAGTATTCATCCCAAGACACATTTCCGACTTCAATGCAAAGCCCCGTGTCTTCCGTTTCCCTTTTACTGATATAAAAGGCAAGAATTTTCTCAAGCCACTTTTCTGAGTTCTTAAATCTCGATTCCCAAACCTCATTTTTCTCATTATTCAGCACGGTAAAAGTCTTTCCAATTCGGTTCAGCACAAGGGCAGCTATCTTGTACCCCTCGCCAAACTGCCCGACTGTATCATCATTTCCTGCCTTACTGCTCCTGCCAAGCAAAAGAGTATTGATTTTAAGGACTGACTTGCTGTTCTTTAACTGCAAAACCTGTCTTTTTCTGTCATACTCAATGCTGAAATGGTTTTCTTTATCCAACACCTCCTGGTCTGTTCCATTCTGAATTAACTCCCTGATTGCATCGTTGAAAGTCCAGTCTGATACATAGTTAGGGGTCAATGTCAACTCATAACATTTTGTGTTTTCCACTTTCCTATCCCTCCAGTAATTCCGAATAATTCCTTATCCTTGCCTTTTTCACGCTTTTGCAGTAGTCGCACACGCCGCAGTAGTGCGGTTCTTCCAGTCCCGCCTTGACATCGATAAACCGTGGCATATTCCCCTCAATCTCCCGGATCGCCATGTCAAGCGTCGGCTGGTCTATCTGGAAGATGTCAAAGTTCGTAACAGCCTCTTTGGTAGCGGCTGCAAGGTAAAACGGCAGCCGCCCATATCCGCAAGCCTCAACCCCTGCCTGATACACCGCCCCCTGCAGGTCGTACCGCCAGAACGCAAGGCTTTTAAAGTTCTGCACCACCTTTAAATCGGTGATGCAGATATCCTCCACAAAGCTGTCCATTTTCATCTTCCACGGTGCACCAAACATTTCAAACGTGAGAATCTTTTGTTTTTCTCCGGACATGTACTGCATAAAGCGTTCGTCCTGCTGCACTCTCTTGATTATCTGGTCAGCCTTGCGAAAATCCGCCCTTAAAGCACCATTCCGGCAATAAAAGATGTTCGGGGATTCCTGCCGGAGCTGTTCAAGCGTACCCTCAAACCAACGGTCGACTAAAGTTCCGATCAGCATTGCTTTGGTTGTAGGTTGTTCATATTCGCCCCGTATCTTCGCCATTGCCATAGCTTCACATTTGCAGAAATCCTTGTACTGCGATACGCTGAAAAAGGACTGGTTTGCTTCTTTTCCATAATAGGTATCATCACTTAACTTCATCTGCACCACCTTCAAGATTCAACTCCTGCTGTCCGTCAGCCGGCTTTTCTTTTTTCTCCTTACCTGCAAAAGCGTCCTCTGCCTCTTTCTTCTCCACGCCCGGCAGCTCAAAGACTTCTTCACGCTTTGTCATACCGTCCTTAAGGGAAGTGTAAACCCTCTTAAGACGCACAAGGTCATTCATGGAAAATGCTGTGGACTTACAGCCAATATACTTCTCAATTGCTTCAAGCGGCACGGAAAACTCTTTTTCAAAGATTGCCGCCATATCCTTTACAAGGTCAATGACAGGCTTATCAGACTTTCCAATAAGAGTCTGGTTGCACTGTTCCATGGCATCCTCTACCACATCACCAGGGATAATTCCAAGTATACATGCCCGAAGCCGCCGTGCTCCCTGATTGGCTACCATCTCATAAATGTCACGCGGGTCTGTCAGGGGAACATTTCCTTTTTTGGTACTGCGGATATGCGGCACGCTGAAGATTTTTTCCTGCCTTGTGTTGGTTTCCAGATCCCAGGCATACGCCATAACCTGGCTTTCTCCTGCCTTCTGTTCCAGCTCCACGATGCCAAAACTCATGTTTCCCCAGTTCTGTGCCAAAGCTTCCGCAAGCCGGATGGATGCCCCGACAACCTTCTGACCGCCGCGCGGATACTCATACATAGCTTTTTCCGCCAGTCCCTTGCGCTGGCATGCCTGCATAATTCTGTTGCAGCTTTCAACGTAGTTACGAGGAAATTTTTTTGCCATGATAATCTGTCCCTGTACTTCCTGCGTCTGCCTGCTTGTAACCATTTCTGCGGTTACACTTTTACTTGCTGTTATTTCAAATCCTTCCATATTTTCTATTCCTCCTTAACCCAGTTCCCGGAGTAAAACCACTCCACGAACATTTCCTTAAACTCTTTCTGTAAATCCCTGTCCGAAGAAATCCTTTCCATGGCGTATTCATACGCATCTTCCTCCGGCACGAAGATTCCGGTTCCTATTTCCTCATACCCTGCCCCGTTCAGCCCTCCTTCCATCATGCACTGTCCTCCAGGTTGTCGCACGGCTTCATTGTCATCTGACCGGACCTGTCACTTTCAAAAAGCGACATAAGGCGGCTTTTCCGGTTACGTGCACGCTCTAAGCAGTCGCAGCGTTCACCCGGGTCAAGGTTTGAACCGCAGTATTCACATTCACTGAAATACATCAGACAGCCTCCTTTTTATTCACAGATACACCCGTCATAAGTCTTTCTTTGCTTATCTGGAAAAACTCAGTACCGTTGTAGCGGAAGGAATACATGTAAGGGTAGTCACTGCTGCCTGGCTCCTCCTTCAGTGTTATTCCGGTCTTTTCCGCTATAATGTCTATTCCGGTGTGTATGTGTATCCCGTGTCCCGGACCGACAGTCATTATTTCACTGTCAAAGCAGCTGATATCCAGCATCCGTGTGTATGTTTCTGCAAGGGCTTTCAGCCAGTCCTTTATAATCAGGGCATCCAGCGGTCCCTGCTCCTTATGGAAACCTTCCACTTTCCCGTCATTCAGCACGGTTTCCTGCCCCTTCACATTTTTCATGTCCAGACAGTCCTGGACGGTTACGTTGTCATAATTCTTTTTCATATAAATTCCCCTCTCATAAACTTTTCAAGATGTGGTCTCCATATGGTATAGTTGTACTTACCTTCCGAACCGTCCTTTTTGTCGGCAATCCCGATATGGATTAAACCGTGGCGCATCCAGCTCCTTAAGGTGTCGGGAGATGTGCCGAGCATCGGGGCGACCTCTTCCGGCGTAAGCGTTTCCATCTTTTTGAGTTCTTCCACTTCCCATTCCTCCTTATCTCTTCTTTTTGTGGCTGTCGTAAATGTACCACGCAACCATTACTGCAATCTCCGCTATGACAGTGGCAAAAATGCCACATACAAACTCTGGTATGTTCACAGATATCACCTCCTTATATTGTTGAAACCGTCTCTTCCTGCACTTTCTCATTAGGACAATCCAGTAACTCATCAACCGAAACGCCCAGAATGTCCGCAACAGCCTTGAGGTTCTTTACGCTCGGGCTGACCGAGTTCCACTTTGTAATTGCGCCGTTTCCCAATCCAGCCTTTTTCTCTACAGATGATGGAGAAACTCCCTTATCATTGCAGATTTCTTTAATTCTGTCGTAAATAAGCAATTTATCACTTCCTTTCATAGAAAATATTCTTTACTTACCCTATATACTATGCTAGAATATATTCACCCACATTCGGGCAAGGAGGTACTTATGTTAAAAGCAATTTTGAACTTGCCCGCTCTCTTATTACAAGGTCGCAACACTGGTACCAAAGCAGTCTAAACTGGTCAAATGTAGCTACTGATATGGCGAGGTTACTCAGAGAAGAGTTAAAAACACATGGGCGACATCCGGTATTGCCCCACCGTATCGTGTACTCCTTGTAATCTGTCAGCTAATGGGCACAATCAAAAAACAGAACCAGACTGTTAAGTGACAGAGTACTTAATAGAAACATTTGGCTTCATCAAGTGTGGCGAAAGCCTGCAAAGTACATAGGGTTAAATTTGGCAGAGAACTGTCGTAGATGAAGCCTACGGCGGTTTCTTTGATTTTAGAAAATCTCACCTCCTTTTACTCCCGAACCTCTTGTTAATACCTAATTCAATAAAAATTGAAATTTGGCACAAATGATTTTGATACACATGTTACAATCTCCTTACAGGCTATGCAGAGCCAAGTTTATAAGAAAGGAGACTAAACATATGACCGCTATTGCCGAAAAAGCATTAAAGCAGTTATATGACGAGTATTTGTGCACAAGAGTAAATGACTGGAAAGGCATTAGCACTGTCTGTAATGATGTAATTGGCAGTATTGAACTTGCTTAGTTTTCCAAAATCAGACCGTGATTGTGAGAGGTTACGGTCTGATTTTTTTCTAATTTGTCTCTCAATATAATTCACCCCATTTTCTTTGCATTTTGTTTGATTCTCCTTGCAAAATGTGATAAAATATTTGTACAAATACTACTCACAGAAAGGAGAGCACATATGACGGACAACGAAAAACGCGCCCATGATTTAGCCATTGCAGTATGTTCTGATATTTGCCGAATGAAAATCAACACACAAATCGCAAATGTAGAAGGCGATATAGGAGTTGATTACTTTCGCGAATATATGAACGCTTACAATGTCGCAATCAAATCATTTAACCGTGAATTTCCAGACGGGAAATAACTTTTCCGTCAATCATTAAATTTACCACGACTGGCTTTCTGGGCGTTTGATCTGCCTTGAAAGTCTTTTTTAGTTTCTGCCACCACTTCAACATTTATAGCCTCCTTATCTCCTTGTTGAATTTAATTCACTTTCTTTGGCAAAAAAAATTGCGTCCCTTTCACTCTGCGTTAAATTCAACGCCTTGGTAAGCGCACACATTTCTGATATTTTGAAATCTCCTGATTTCATGCGATTATAAAATGTTTCTCGTAACATACCAGTTTTCTTTGATATGCTAACAACACTCATTCCGCTTTCGGTAATGCGCTCTTTTAATGCATTTGTATCAACCATCCACACACCTCCTTTGTTGATTTATATTCACTATACCGCTATGTTGATTTTCTGTCAACACTTTTTTATAAAAATGTTGATTTATTTTCTCACTTGTGATATTATAAGTCCCAAGAAAGGCGGTGTTAGAAAATATGCACCAATTATATAAAAACATAAAAACATTAAGAGAAGAAAGAGGTATGTCTCAAACGCAACTTGCAGATTTAACTGGATATACACATCGTTCCTCTATTACAAAAATAGAGAAAGGCGAAGTGGATTTACCATTATCTAAAGTAGAACAATTTGCAAAGGTGTTTGGAAAAGAGCCTGGGGACATAGTCGGATGGGAGGACGATGATACAGAAAAAGAAGAATCTCCCAAAATCATGGAGTATTACGAAAAACTCAATGACATAGGAAAACATGAAGCAGAAAAGAGGGTGATGGAGCTGACAGAGATTCCGAGATATACCAAGAAAGATTTTACATATGTGAACGCAGCACATTCAATTGATGGAGCATCCGAAGAGGACAAGAAATTTGATGAAAACATTATGGATGACGAAAATTTTTAAGGTAACACATCTATCACAATATTATACCAGGGGGTGATATTATGATTGAATATGAAAACATGCTTGCAGAAGCAGGCAGACATCATCTTATTACTAAAGAAAAGCCTCTTCGTGCAAATAAAGGGAGAATAAAAGGAAATCGAATTGCCATCAATAGAAGAATGACCGAAACAGAAAAGAAATGCGTCATGGCAGAGGAACTGGGACACTACTATACCGGGATTGGTAATATTATAGACCAATCATCTGCTTCCAATAGAAAGCAAGAACTCCGCGGACGTATCTATGCATATGATAAACTGGTCGGTCTTATGGGAATAATTGATGCTTACAAGCACAACTGTAGTAGTATTTCAGAATCTGCTGAGTATCTTGATGTAACAGAAGAATTTTTAACAGAATCACTTTCATATTATAAAAGCAAGTATGGCACTTTCGTAAAAATAGACAACTATACAATTATTTTTGAACCAAATATAACTGTACTTGAACCAAACCAAAATTAAACCGATACGGCGTTTTAATAAAATACTGTGAGGAGGGAAAAATATGCAATGTCCAAAATGCGGAGCTGAAACTACAGCCAAAATATGTGAGTACTGTGGGAGTGAAATGCCACAACGTCAACAATACAATTATACTGACAATTCAAATGTAACAGTCAATAACTATTATAATCAAATGCCACAGCAAACATACGAATATAGCGGTTTCACTGCCACTGAAAGCCAAAAATCAAGGAAGATTTCCCTGGTTTTATGCATATTTCTTGGCTTTATAGGTGCACACCAGTTTTATGTTAAAAAAGTCGGAATGGGATTTGTCTATCTTTTTACCGTAGGTTTATTTGGAATTGGCTGGATTGTGGATATAGTAAGGATAGCTACAAGTTCGTTCCGTGACGCGGATGGACTTGCACTGAAATAAAGTATAAAAGTAAAACCGCCCTGCGCCAACAGGAACGGAAAAAGAGAAAGTGACTAAAAATATGGAATATGAATACCACACATTTACATGCAGAAAATACAGAATAGATACCACGATTGAAAACGGATATGACGTTGTGGACGGGAAGAAAGTGTATAAAACTGCAAAATGTTCCCTTATGAATCGCGACAGAAAGCATATGTGCCACGGTATGGAAGCACCAGATTTTCCTTGTCCATATGTCAGTCTTTTAAATCGGTTATAAGCTCAATAACTTCATCAATATTACAGTTTTCCTTAAATCCTGCAGGAGGACTATAACAGAAATTCAAAAGTTCGCAATCATGACATCTGTTTTTTGATTTCTGCTTTACTTTGCAAAAACTTTCTAATTTTGCAAAAAAATTTTTTACTTCCATAAGATTTCCTCTTTTCTGATATTATGGAAATTATACACCATGAAAAAGAAAGATTTGTACCAAAATAAAACCGCCCAGTGTTGACACACTGAACGGATCTAGATATATCCCGGAGGGATACAAGGTCTCACAAACCTACAATAATTGTATCATCTTCGGGAACAGCTTGCAATCAGAACATGAGTTCCGATTAGCTGTTATTTTTATACCCATTTTAAGGAGGAAGATACCATGAAAAACCCACCAGGATACGGAAGCATTGTTGACCTTGGAAAGAACAGGCGTCGCCCGATTGCCGTGCGTGTGCCGAACGGAACGAAATTCAACCGTCAGGGCAAGGAAATCATCAGTTACAAATACATAGGGTACTTCGAGCGTACATCAGAGGGTAAGAAAGCTGCAAAAGTCCTGCTCGCCCAGTATAACTCCGGCGCGCCGGTGGAAGCTGTGAAAAAAGTAAACGACTGCCCGACGTTTAAGGAGATGGCAGATGAATGGCTTAAGAAACACCTTGAAAGGACTGCCATAAAGAATGGCAAAGCGTCTGCGCAGCTCAAACATTCATACCAAGCGGCAATCCTGAAATGTTCTCCGATACACGGCAAAAAGATTGACAGAATCAAATTCCAGGACGTGCAGGACATAGCAGATTCCATCAGTGAAATGTCAGATTCCACGGTGAGGAATGTAAAGATTGTGCTTTTTGACACCTTCGATTATGCAAGGAAGCAGAAATACATTACGGAAAACTTTATTAACGACGTGGAGTTTATGTATAAGAAAAAAGAATCCAAAATACACTCTTCCTTTGAACGGAATGAGGTTGAGCTGCTCTGGGAGCATACGGACGATGCAAATATCCAGATTATCCTTGTCATGATCTATACCGGAATGAGAATTGAGGAGCTTTTGTCCATGCGGACTGAAAATGTGCATATTGATGAACAATACATGGTTGGCGGTGTAAAGACTTCCGCAGGAAAGAACCGAATAATCCCAATAGCAGATAAAATACTCCCGTTTGTAAAGAAGCTGTACTCGGCTGACAGCACATACCTCTTGAGCAGAAACAGAAAACGAATGAGCCGCGTTTTGTTTGTGAACACCGTATGGGATCCGGTCATGGAAATGCTTGGCATGAAACATCTGCCGCATGACACAAGGTATACATGCGCGTCCATGATGGACAGGGCCGGAGTAAATGAGAACTGTAAAAAGAAAATCCTTGGACACGCAGGAGATGGCGTGACAAACAAGGTATACGTCGAAAAAGACTTAAAAGACCTCACAGAAGCCATAAATATGATTTAAAAAACTGTATACTTTGTGTATACTTGCAACTAAAATGCACTCTTATTTACTCTTCTAAACCACGTAAAATACGGCATTCCCTTAATTCAAAAACCTTTAAATTTAATAAGTCTTTAACTTTTTCGGAACTTTCACCCATTAAAGCGCGCCCATGGCGTGCAATTGAGTAGGAGGGAGTGATTAACTCCCGTCCTCTCACACCACCGTGCGTACCGT